>NZ_JBEQZJ010000012.1:0-86093 GCF_045223415.1 Hoskinsella mucinilytica
GTATGAATTTGTGTGAATCAAAGAGTTTTATATTTGCTTTAAATGAATTGTGGTATAATAGTTAAGACTGACTTTTGTTGGTATATCAGAAAGTAATATGGTGATTGATATGGAATTTATTGAGCTAAAAGAAAAGGAATTTGACTCCTTTGCGAGAAATCATAAATATAGCTCTTTTTTACAAAGTGTGGAAGAATATCACATAAAAAAAGAAGAAGGCTATGAATGTTATTTAGTTGGTGTGAAACACGAAGATACTTTAATTGCGGCAACCTTTTTACAAAGCATGCCAGTCGCAAGATTTTTTCGCTATTTTTATGCGCCTCGTGGTTTTTTGATGGATTATGAGGATAAAGAATTGATGGATTTCTTTTTTTCTCATCTAAAAAAATATTTATATGATCATAAATGTCTATATTTAAAATTCGATCCTTATGTTCCATTGATTCAAAGAGATAAAAATGGGGAGATCGTGAAGGATGGATTTGATCATCATGACTATATAGATGCTTTGTTACGACAGGGATGTAAACATGGTGGTTTTACAACAGGGTTTAATGCAGTTTCACAAGCGAGATGGATGATGGTATTGGATTTAAAAAACAAAACAGAAGAAGATTTAATAAAAAACATGGATCAGCTTAGAAAAAGAATTATAAAAAAAGTGGATTCTAATCATGTAGTTGTTTCCTTTTTATCTCATGATGAGCTTCCTCTTTATGAAAAAGTAGTGGAGGAAACAGGAAAAAGGAAAGGATTCCTTGCCAGAGAACATTCCTATCATGAACATTTATATCATTTTTTTGGCGAAGATCAAATTAAGATTGCTTATGCACAACTTGATGTCAAGGGCTATATGAAGGAGCAAACACAGAAGGTCGAAGAAGCAATGTCAAAATTTCATAAGTTAAAATCAGAATATGATGAAAAGCCGACAGAAAAATTAAAAAAGAAGATGGAACTTGCTGCTCAGACACTTGAAAATACAAAGAAAAAACGTTCAGAAGCTGAAGTGTTATTGAATCAAGGTGAGTGGATGCCTTTGGCTAGCTGTTTCTTTATCCTTTATGGTAAGGAAATCGTTTATTTATCAGGCGGTTCTTATCATGAATATAACAAATATAACGGTCCTTATACCATTCAATGGAACATGATTCGTTACGCATTATCACATGGCTATACCTCCTATAATTTCTATGGAACCAGTGGAAATTTCCATAAAGATGCAGATGACTATGGTGTGTATGAATTTAAACGTGGTTTTAATGCAGAAGCAGTTGAATTGTTAGGAGACTTTTATTTACCAATCAGAAAGGGATGCTTCTCTGTGTATAACAGACTCAAGCATATCGTTTAAGGAAGGTGGCTATCACATGAAATATACGTTTACAGTGGATATAAGCAAAGCGGAACATGACGCATTTGTGGAAGTGCATGAATATTGTAATTTACTACAGTCTGCTTCATGGGCTAGGGTTAAGGACAATTGGAAATCCGTATTAGCCGGAGTAAGAGATGATCATCATCAATTGGTTGCTTCCTCTCTTGTGTTGATCAAACAACTACCACTTGGTTTCACCATGTACTATTTGCCAAAAGGCCCAGTGATGGATTTCCATAACAAAGATATTATGAAGGCTTATTTTGATGGATTAAAACAATATAGCCGAAAGGATCATTGTATTTTTATAAAGGTTGATCCAGGTATTCATATCAATGATTATAAATCTACAGAATATAATACCGATCAATATCCTGAAACAAAAGAATATATGGACAATTTTCAATTCGTAAACGGAAGACATCAAGGATTCTCTATGCATATCGGAGATACCATACAACCACGTTTTCAATCTAATGTATATCGAAGCGATGATTTTGAAGCACAACTACCACGTCATACTAGACGCCTGATCAAAGACGCAGTAAAACGCAATGTTGAAATTGAAATGGGTGGTAAAAATTTTGTGGATGAATTCTCTCGTCTTGTTTCTTTAACAGAAGAAAGAAAAGGCGTACATCTAAGAGGTGCTTCTTATTTTCAAAAACTTTGTGAAGCTTATCCGGCAGATACCAAAATATTTTTAGCAGGTGTGGATCTAGAAGCGCTATATCAAGAATATTTAAAAAAACATGAAGAAGTAAAAAAAGAGATAGAAAACTGTCCGGAAAATGCGGTCAAGAAAATGAGAAGACTACAGGATATGGAGCGTTCTTTAAACAAAGATGTGAAGGAATTTAAGGATATCTTTGAAGAGATGGGACAAGTTCGTGGTAAAATCTATATCGCAGGTGTATTGAGCATACGATATGGACATACATGTGAAATGTTATATGCCGGTATGGATCAAAGATTCAAAAAGTTTATGCCACAATATAAAATCTATGTAGAAAATATGAAATGGGCATTTGAAAATGGCTGTAAAACGTGTAATATGGGTGGTGTAGAAGGTAGCCTGGATGACGGTTTGACAAAGTTTAAAGATAACTTTAATCCGTTGATCAATGAATTTATCGGAGAATTTGATATTCCGGTGAACAAATTACTTTATCCAATGTTCCATTTTATGTATAATTATATGAAGAAAAAGCGTGAAAAAGCTTTGGGAGGCGATTAAATGAAGGAAATCGTAGTACATTCATTAGCTGAAACAGCAGCATTAGGTGAAAAAATAGGAAAGCTGATGTTTCCTGGTGCATTGTTGACTTTGACAGGAGACCTCGGTGCAGGAAAAACAACGTTAACAAAATCGATTGGTAAGGCAATCGGTATAAAAAAAGTCATCAATTCGCCAACCTTTACGATATTAAAAACATATCATGGCGATATGCCGTTTTATCATATTGATGCATACCGTTTGGAAGGTATTACCCAAGATTTAGGATTTGAAGAGGTATTTGATGCAGATGGTGTTTGCGTAGTAGAATGGCCTCATTTTATAGAAAATCAATTGCCGAAAGAGCGTTTGGAAATTGAAATTTTACGCAGTGGTGAAGATGAGAGAACCTTTTGTTTCAAGGCAATTGGCGAAAAATACGAAAAGATAGTGAGGGAATTAGTATGAAGACCTTATGTATGGATAGTGCACACAAGCATCTTGTTATCGTTTTATTAGAAGATGGAAAAGTGAAAGCAGGTGAAGCTTTTTCTTGTTGGAAACAACAAAGTGAGACCTTGTTTCCGGAATTGATCAAATGTATGGATCAAATTGGATGGACAGCTGATGATTTGGATGAAGTGGTCATTAGTGATGGACCTGGTAGTTATACCGGGGTTAGAATTGCAATGGCAGTTGCTAAGGTATTATGTACGAGAAAGCATATCCCATTATATTGTTTATCTACCTTACAATTATACGCAGGAATACAAGAGAATGCATTTGTGATGTTAGATGCCAGAAGTTCCAGAGCTTATGTTGGTATTTTGGATAAAGGCAAGTTTTTAAAGGATGAATGCATTATGACGTTAGATGAAATCAAAGCGTATCTACAAGAACATCCAAAATCAGTGGTGATTGGTGATGGAGCCTTAATTGATCTTGAAACAGCGCATACGGATCTGGTGAAAAACTTTGAAACCTTATATCCGATTGCTAGAAAGGTTGAAAATATTCATACATTGACACCCCGTTATTTAAAGGAACAGGATGCCTACAAGGTGAAGTAACATGCTTCGTGCTATGAAAAAGGAAGATCTTAATCAGATCTTATCTATAGATGCAGAATGCTTTCCTATGCCTTGGAATGAAAAGCAATATTTATATGAACTTGAGGAAAATGATTATGCATTATTATATGTGTTAGAACAGGATGGAATCATACTTGGATATATTGACTTTTGGATCACTTTTGATGTTTGTCAACTTGCGAAAATTGCAGTGTTACCTCCTTATCGAGGGAAACGTTATGCACGTTTGATGATGGATCAAATGATTCAAGATGCACAAGAAAAGGGATGTGAAACGATATCTCTGGAAGTACGTGTATCTAATCAAAGTGCTCAAAAACTATATGCCGCTTATGATTTTATCAATGTAAACACACGAAAAAGGTATTATCAGGATAATGGCGAAGATGCTTACGTTCTGGTTAAGGCCTTAGGAGGAAATTGTGAATGAAAGATACCTATATATTGGCAATTGAGTCTAGCTGTGATGAGACTGCAGTTGCCATCGTAAAAAATGGAAAAGAAGTATTGGCAAACATCGTTGCGACACAAATCGATGTCCATAAGGATTTTGGTGGAGTCATCCCGGAAGTCGCAAGCCGTATCCATGTGGAAAATATTTCGATGGTAATCGAAGAGGCCTTAAAAAAGGCAGAAATGCAAGTAGAGGATATGGATGCTATCGCAGTAACCCAAGGGCCTGGTTTAGTAGGATGTCTTCATGTAGGTGTACAAGCTGCGAAAACTTTGGCATGGGCATACCAGAAACCATTGGTTCCAGTGCATCATATCGCAGGTCATATATATGCAAATGCATTGATTGCTGATCTGAAGTTTCCTTTATTGGCGTTAGTGGTATCCGGTGGACATACTGAATTGGTCTATATGAAGGATGAATGGAGCTTTGAAATTTTGGGAACGACACAGGATGATGCAATCGGTGAGGCTGGCGATAAGGTAGGTCGTGTACTTGGTCTTCCATATCCTGGAGGCGTTTATGTGGATAAATTGGCAAAGGAAGGCAAAGCCGTTTATACGCTTGCAAAACCCAAAACAGAAAATGAATTAGATTTTTCTTTTAGTGGTTTGAAAAGTAGCGTATTACAATTTATCGATCGTAGTAAGCGAAAAAATGAACCATTTGTTCCAGCAGATCTTGCAGCTTCTTATCAAGAAACAGCGTTTGAAGCACTTTTATTAAGAGCTAGAATTGCATTAAAACAATATCAACCATTACAAATGGTATTGGCCGGTGGTGTTGCCGCAAATTCTTGTTTGCGTCAAAAAGTAAGTGAGGATCTAACCAAAGAATTCTCTGATGTTGAATTTATTATTCCACCACTATCTTGTTGTACGGATAATGCGGCAATGATTGCTGTGGCAGGTACCATTGCTTACCAACATGGCGTGCGTGGTGATTTTGATTTGACAGCAGATCCTGGAATAGAATTAGAAAATGATGAAAAGGTTTCACATTTATAAAATCCTTTGACCGAATCAATACCTTGTTTCATGCTACTATCGGATATGATCTTGTATCAAACGGATATGTTTTTGCATGTTAAACTTATTAATTTATTCACAAATAAGAAAAATCGTGGTATACTAACTCATAGGTGATCAACATGAGTGAAAAGAACGTACCAAAGGCAACATTGCAGCGTTATCCTGTTTATCTTAAAGCACTACGTAAATTAAAAAGCTCTGGTGTAGAGCGCATCATGTCGAAGGAATTGGCAAGCGTTGTAAATATTGAACCAACGACGATTCGTCGTGATTTTTCTTTTCTTGGAAATCTGGGAAAACAAGGTTATGGCTATGATGTCAATCGCTTGATTGAAATATTCAATCAAGAATTAGGCATGGATTTTGATGAGAAAATCATTTTGGTCGGTGCAGGTAATATGGGCCGTGCCTTGATGAAATATAATAAATGGGATTATGTCGTAGGTGAAATCACATGTGCATTCGATATCAATCCAGATCGTCAAGGCGTTCGTTTCGGTATCCCCGTTTATGACATCAGTGAGCTAGAACAAAGAGTACCTGATGGTTGTCGTATCGCAATCTTGGCGATCAGTGAAAATATTCAACAAACGGTCGATCGATTGATTGCTTGTGGTATTATCGGTTTGGTAGATTTTACACATGAGCATATTCAGATACCAAAAGGTGTCGTATTAAAAAGTGTTGATGTTGTTTCTTCCATTCAAGAGCTGGTATTTGAAACAAATAAACTGAGTGTCTCTCATTAATCAAAAAAAAGCTTGTCATAAAGGAAGTAATTGTGATATCATCTATACAAGAGTTAGAAAAACTTGAAAAAATGCGTAGAAACAGGACGATATAAGTGAGTTTTGAGAAAAGCGATTCTGTAATTGGTGAAAGACAGAACAAAATCCTTATGGAGAACACCTGTGAAGCAAAGCTGGAGAACTAACAGTAGACAGCTTCGTATATCCGACGTTATGGATGAATTAAGATGCTCTGTATGTTTTAATACAGGGAATCAGGATGGCACTGCGCTGATGATAAGCGTTCCTGTATAGGAACGCTTTTTTTTACAAAAGGAGGAATTATGATGTTTGAATTTATGACAATTCGTGAATTATATGAAATCGTATTAAGTGGTTCACATGTAGAACTTGACAGTATGGAATATGTCCTACTACAGGGTTGGATCAGAACGAATCGATGTAGTGGAAAACTAGGCTTTATCGAATTAAACGACGGTACTTATTTCCGTAATGCACAACTCGTTTATATGCAAGAATTAAAGAATTTTGCGGAAGTAGAAAAGTATCCAACAGGAGCGGCAATCACGGTTACCGGTAAATTAAAATTGACACCGGAAGGAAAACAGCCATTCGAAATACAAGTTACGGAAGTTGTATTAGAGGGCGATTGTGATCGTGACTATCCATTACAGAAAAAACGTCATAGCTTTGAATATTTGCGTGAAATCGCTCATCTTCGTCCTCGTGCAAATACGTTCTATGCGGTATTCCGTTTGCGTTCCGTGCTATCTATGGCAATCCATGAATTTTTCCAAGATCAAGGCTTTGTCTATGTACACACTCCAGTAATTACTGGAAATGATGCAGAGGGTGCCGGTGAAACATTCACGGTTACAACAAGAGAAGATACTAACTATGAAGAAGATTTCTTTGGAAAGCATGCTTCTTTGACTGTATCCGGTCAGCTTCATGTAGAAGCCTTCGCAATGGCGTTCCGTGATGTATATACCTTTGGGCCAACCTTCCGTGCAGAAAACTCAAATACAACACGTCATGCTTCTGAATTTTGGATGATCGAACCAGAGATAGCGTTTGCTGATCTGGATGATGATATGAATCTGATTGAGGATATGATCAAATATTGTATTCAGTATGTGTTAGACAATGCCCCTGAAGAAATGAATTTCTTTAATTCTATGATTGATAAAGAATGTATCGATCGTATTACGAAAGTGATGAATAGTGAATTTAAACGTATGACATATACACAGGCAATCGAGGAATTGAAAAAAGCCGATGTGAAATTCGAAAATAACAAGATTGAATGGGGTATGGATCTACAAAGTGAACATGAGCGTTACTTATGTGAGAAAGTAGTCAATGGACCTGTATTCTTAATTGATTATCCAAAGGATATCAAAGCATTCTATATGCGTGTCAATGAAGATGGTAAAACCGTAGCTGCTTGTGACTTACTAGTTCCAGGCGTAGGAGAATTGGTTGGTGGAAGTCAAAGGGAAGAGCGTTATGATATTTTAGAAGCACGTATGAAAGAAATGGGTATGGAAAACGATTCTTTACAATGGTATATGGATCTTAGAAGATATGGAGGCTGTAAACATGCAGGCTTTGGACTTGGCTTTGATCGTATGCTGATGTATCTAACAGGTATTCAAAATATCAGAGATGTTGAACCGTTCCCACGTACACCAAGAAATTTATTGTATTAAAATAGAAGCTGCTAATCGAATGATTGGTGGCTTTTTCACAAGTTTTGTAATTATTTCCTGGGAAAATTCATGAAAATCTTTCAAATTTGTGATATTCCTTGAAAAAGATTGAGTATCTTCTTTTTTTCTTCTATAATATATACTGGTGATTAATGTGAAAGAATATATACTAAAAGAGAAACATGATGGCAGTGTCATAACAGTACGACAACTTCAGAAGGTATTGTTAGAAATGCTGAAAGATATAGATGAAGTTTGTAAAAACAATGATATTCCTTATTGGTTAACAGGTGGTAGTGCATTGGGTGCAGTACGTCATGAAGGATTTATTCCATGGGATGATGATGCGGATATCGGTATGATGCGAGAAGATTATGAGCGCTTTTTAAAGGTCGTGGATCAACTTGGTGATAAGTATATCGTACAAAGCTTTGAAACGCATAAGGAATATAATGTATTGATCCCACCAATGAAAATTCGTTTAAAGGGAACCTATTGTCAAGAGGCGAATTTTTTATTAAAGAATAAATGCAAAGATTCTGATGGTATTTTTATTGATGTTTTCATTGTAGATCATGTAAGTGAAAAACAATATAAGGATGTATATTGGAGATGTAGAAATGGGTTATTGATGGTATTGATTGCATTATTTGAGAATTTACATATCAATCCGCTTCCTTTGAAAAAGCGGTTTGTACGTAATGCCAAAAAATATGGTAGCATCAATGCGTCAACACCAATGGTTGGTTATGATCTTACATGGACCTTTAATTCCTTTTTCCATCCTGTTGTTTATCCTTATGAAAGTATATTTCCAACACAATATATGAAATTTGAGGATACCATGTTACCGGTGCCTAAAGACCCATCTTTTATGCTGAATGCGGAGGTAGGTGCCAATTATATGAGCTATCCTCCCAAATCAGCACAAGCACCGAAACATATCAAAGATATTGAATTGTAAAGGAGGACAAGAACATGGCATATGCTCCAAGAAAACGTAATTATCGCATCAAATGGAATATCGCAATTCCAATCATTTTCTTATGTGTACTACTCATTTATGCCGGTTCTTCTATTTTTTTCAAAACCAAAGAGGAGAAGGAAACATTTACTGTATGCGGATTTACACCAGAGAAAACTGCATCTGTTTTAAATAAAAAAAGTGCGGATATCGTAACAATAAGCGATTATGTATATTATGGAGAATCCCTTGGTTTGTATGAAAAAAGCTATTCACCTTTAAATAAGGATACATTATCAGGAAAATCCGTTGTCTTACATAATGTTTGTGATGATAGTGAAGTTACCATGACGTTAGGTGATACAGCAGATCAGAAAATAGTATTACAGGATATAAAAGATGGATATTATGAAGTAAGCATCATTGATAATCTTGTGAAAAAACGTGTGGTTTTCTCAGAAAAGCCGAAGGAACATCTATTTTCTACTGTAGCTCGTGATGGTATGGTGCATGATGTATCTATCATAGCGGATGCTGATCTTCTTGCGGATCAAGATATCACGATGGATCATAACTATATGTTTTTGAATGTCAGTAGCAAAGAGCCGGATTCAGATCAAATTGATGTCTTGATCGATCCTTATGGCATGAATGTGGATATTCAATCCATACCGGATAAAGGCAATGAGGCCAATGGATTAATAGAAAACGATGAAATGTATGAAGCAGCAGAGTTAATGAAAAAAGAACTAGAGTCCTATGGATTACGTGTAGAAATTACCAAAAGCGATAAGGATGAAGTCATAGCGACTTATGGAGATGAAGGACGTCTAGCAAAAGGATACCAAAAGCATGCCAAGTATTATCTTTTCTTACGGTTTAATGTAGATGTATCCACTACTGATACAAAGGGCATGATCTTACAGCATTCTAATTATAGTAGTCCAACTTTGGCAAGAAATATGATGTATCATATGACACAAGCAGATGATGTTGTTGAAGCGAATGCGTTATTTTATAATGATTATAGTTGGCCAGGTGTTTATTCAAGTAATCTTATCGCAGGAAGTTTAGATAATGAGTTGATTTATGATGTGAATTTAAATCTTAGAGAAAGCGGTGGAAGAGCTACACAGGCCGGTAGATATTCTGAAACTAGTAAAACAGAAAATAAAAGTTTTGTGAATGCGGATGGTATGCAAGCAATTGAAATTGATTTTGGATATATCACAAATCAATCAGATGCTACCAATTGGAAACAGCATCGAAAGGAAATTGTAACATCTTGTGCAAAAGCCTTTGCACTTGGTATTAATGTAATCAATGAATAAAGAAAAAGCAGGTGATGATGATGAAATATCAGATTCATAAGGGTACAAAGCAATATGGCGCAGATACCATATTTGAAGATATTCAGTTTGAAATCAGAAATAATGAAAAGATAGCGATCGTGGGTAGAAATGGCTGTGGTAAAACAACCTTATTAAAGGTGATTGCACAGATCGAGCCGTTAGATAAAGGTGAGATCCATGCGGAGAGTGGTCTTACCATCGGTTATCTTGCACAGACAACATTTTCAAATGAAGATGCCCTTGTAGAAGATGAATTAGAACATGCCTTTGATAAGGTAAAAGAGTTAGGAAAGCAACTTGAGCTTTCCACACAACAAATGAGTGAACATCCTTCTGAGGAAAATATGAATCGCTATGCCAATCTTCAACAGCGTTTTGAAGAAATGGGTGGTTATACTTATCATAGTGAAATGATGACGATATTCACAAAGTTTGGGTTTCAAGAAGCTGATTTAAAGCGTAGCGTTTCTACCTTTAGCGGGGGACAGAAAACCAGACTGGCATTTGTGAAGCTATTATTAAGTAAACCGGATATCCTTTTATTAGATGAGCCTACCAATCATTTGGATATCGACACGATTGAATGGTTAGAAGGCTACGTAAAACGATATCCCAAAGCCGTTGTATTAGTTTCACATGATCGTATGTTCTTAGATGATGTAGTGGATGTCGTTTATGAAATCGAATATGGTGTTATGCGTAGATATCCCGGTAATTATACCAATTATATGAATACGAAAAAAAGCGATCTCGAACAGCAAAAAAGTGCATATGCAAGGCAACAAAAAGAAATCCAGCGTATGGAGGAACTAATTGAAAAATTCCGTTACAAGAAAAATAAGGCTGCTTTTGCGCAAAGCAAGATCAAATATCTAGATCGAATGGATCGAATTGAAGATCCAAAAAGTGATGAGAAAACTTTCAAAGCAAGATTTACACCGAAAGTACGTGGTGGAAAACGTGTCCTTGAGGTAAAACAACTTTGTATTGGTTATGATCAGCCCCTATGTTGTGTGGATTTAGAAATCCTTCAAGGGCAAAAGGTAGCTATCATTGGTCCAAACGGGAAGGGAAAATCTACCCTAATGAAAACTTTGATGCAACAAATACCACCATTATCCGGAGGCTTTTTGTTAGGGCATCAAATAGAAATCGGTTATTTTGATCAGGAACTTGCTCAATTTGATTCTAACAATACCGTGTTAGAGGAAGTATGGAAAGATTTTCCTGATTTAAATCGCACTGAAATTCGTACTGCTTTAGGGTGCTTCCTATTTAGCGGAGATGATGTATTCAAAACGGTAGATTGTCTTTCAGGTGGAGAGAAGGTCCGTTTAAGCTTTGTGAAGCTGATGTTATCTCATCCAAATTTCCTAATGATGGATGAGCCTACCAATCATCTTGATTTGATTGGTAAGGAGGCATTGGAGGACTCTTTAAGTGAATATGAGGGAACGATGTTATTCGTGAGTCATGATCGTTATTTTATCAGTAAGCTTGCGACAGCAATACTGGTTATAGATGATGGAAAAGCGACATACTATCCTTTGACTTATAGTGAATATACACATTCTGAGCCAATACCAACGACAGCTCTTAAAGAAGTCAAGCAAGATGTAACTTTGAAAAAACCAATCAATTATGGTAAGGAAATCAGTAAGCTGGAAAAGAAAATCGAGGTCAAAGAAGCTGAACTAGAAGAATTAAGAGAATTACGTTTTGATCCTGAATATTATCACGATGTAAAGAAAATGGATGCATTAGATGCAAAGATCGATGAGGTCCATAATGAAATAGAACATTTAATGGCAAAGTGGGAAGAATATAGTGAGTTAATGGGATAACGTTAGAAAAGCCCCAGGTAGTATAGGCCTGGGGCTTTGCTTTTTTGATTTATAGAGCCTCATGTTTCTTTTCGAAAAGTGAGATAGATTGCATAAACTGATAAGGATCCATAAAAAGTAGCAGTAAAACATGGTACGATCATATGTTTGTCTTTGATAACATTGGCGATATCAAATGCAGGCAATAGACTGAAGTTATTCAGAAAGGAAAGCTTCATGCTTGTGAAAAGTAATGGTAAAAGAATGATCAAAGAAGCAAATATGAGAACATACATCTGTTGACGCAAGATGGAAGATAGACCAAATAACAAACATATGGCACATGTAATCGCAAAGAGTTTACAGAACCATGTGAAGATGATAAATTGTAGGATCGTGATTTCTGGAGGTAACATTGAAAATTGGGTTAAGGAAGTAATGGATGCGTGTAAACTAGAAAAGCCATAGGTTTGATGGATTTTCCATACATCAAAGGATATCGCAATAACGCTGAAACATACGCCACATAATAAGGCGAGCATCAGTTTGACTTTCCATACGCTTTGTTTTCCTAGTTTTGTAGAAAAGATGAGACGATCTCGATGTTGTTCATAGTCATAACATACGATATTGGAAAGGGTAAGGATCACAAAGAGTAATATTAGTAAAGCCGGTATCAGGTTGGTGGAGTCTTGAAAGAAGAGATATTCATAGCCATAGGATATCAATGCTTCTCTATGTGGATCTTGTTTGATATAGGCATAGTATTCTTTTATATTTTGAAATGCTTGTTCACCATAAAGCTGGTTCTCGATAGGAATGAGCATAGTTTGCTTTTGTTGAAGGGTTAATGAACCTTGTAAGTAACATTGTTGTATTTGTTCATATTGATCATGCAAATCACGATAGTAAGTATCTTGTGCCTGTAAAAAGGCATCCTTTTCTTCATTTGCAGGACCTGCAAGCTTGTCCATATACGACATCCATTGGTGCTGTTCCATAGAAATATAAAGCTGATCTTGATGAGAGTACCATTGAAGAAAAACGAACAGTAATATGAGCCATATACCTTTTTGAACTCGAAATAGCTTATAACTTTCTTGTTTCCATAAGGAAAGGGCATATATATGTTTTTTTGATCGTTTAGGTAATCCATTTTGTAACATAGGGATGCGCAGTTGTAAGTGTTTTTTCTTTTGATAAAGAAAAAAGCATAAAATAAAGCTCAGTGTGAATAAAGTGAATAAAGTGATGAGTGCAATCTTTTGTAGAGAGAAAGGGTAAGTAGCGATATTTAAATTAAGGTACATTTGGTAAAAGGTGTCTGTTTCTAGAAAACTAAAGATATTTAAATATTTCAATAGCTCAAAAGCGGTATTGGAAGGGATATAAAGATAACAGCATAATTCTAATCCAAGAAGGAGCAAAATCCCACCAAAACAGGTTATTTTATGATCAAATGCTATAGATATTGCCATCATCAAACATCCGATAACGCATGCCGCAAGCCACTTGGTGGTTAGAAACAAGCAAAGAAATTGTCCAATGGTCAATGATAAGGTGCTTTGGTTATAGCTGGCAAGGGAAATAAGACTAGCGGACATATCACCAAGCCCATACACGAATTGTTGATAGCACAAATTTGATCCATATAGCAGTAATAGAATACAAAGGATAGATAAACCGGATACCATGCATTTGGCTATGATGGTATGTCCATGACCATAGATCGTAGTTTTGATGATGGAAAATAATTGTTTGCTTTTTTCCTCCATTATCATTGTGGAAATAATGAAAGCACTGATCAAAAGAACAAGCATATCCGTAAAAGGCGTATGAGTCGCTTCAAGCATTCCTTTTTCAAGCTGATAGGTGACATGTTCTAGTTTCATATCTTGATAATCTCTTGCAGTCTTTTGAATGTTTCTAGCGGAGAATGAGTTTGTATTCGAAAAGATAGAAATTGAGGATATGTCAATGGCCTTTTGTTCGATCGCAGAAAGGCGGTCATGATAAGCATGCAAAGACTCCATTTCATAACGAATCTCTTGTAGGAAGGACGCTTCTTGTTCTAAAGATGAAGTGTAATACGAAGGCTGTTCTTCAAATTCTTTGGCATACTTTTTTTCTATATCCGGATAGTTTGTACGTATAGAAGCTAATTGTGCTTCATCATGATGGAGTTGCGCATTTCTGATTTGTTGAAGGATCATAAATGCTTGAATCTTATCATCATAGTCACATACAAATGCATAGCGTTGTTCATTTGGTATAGCTGAGAGTGTTTTCTGAAAGTTTTGATAGGCTTGTGGTGGTATCGGTTGATTGATATCGGTATACGCAAGTAAACCAAGATTGATAAAAAAAATCATAATCAAGGCTGTAAGAAAACTACGTTTGTGCCAAAGTTTGTAAGCCTCCATACGTATGAGGAAAATCATAGCGTATTCTCCTCGTCAAATATATATAAATAGACATCTTCTAAGGAAGCGGCATTAGGGCAATTTTGAAGTAAGAGGGGTACAGGTCCTTGAACGATCAGCTTTCCTTTTTTTAAAAAGATCACTTCTTTTGCGATCGTTTCCACATCACTTACCACATGGGTCGCAATCATTAGGATATGATCCTGGGCAAGTGTTTCAAAAACCTTACGTAAGGAAACACGCTCTTTTGGGTCTAGTCCTGCTGTAGGTTCATCAAATAACAACAATTGTGGATTTCCTAGTAATGCCTGAGCTACTAGAATTCGTTGTTTCATCCCCCCTGAATAGGCTTTACATTTTTTTGATAATTGTTCATTCATATTCACAAGATCTGCGACTCTTTCAACTTCTTTCGGAATTTCTTTTTTTGGGATTCCTTTTAATAAGGCCATATAAGTTAAAAATCGTCTACCACTAAATTCATCATAAAGTCCTTGTTGTTGTGGAGCGTAGCCTAAGATCGCATCATATTGTTTTTTCAGTTTATCAATAGAAGTATGATGCCATAAAACTTCACCTTCGTCCATGGATAATTGATGACAGAGGATATTCATAAGTGTAGATTTACCGGCACCATTTGGCCCTAGCAATGCGTAAATTCCTTTTGTTAATGTAATAGTTATGTGAGAAAGTGCTTTGGTATCCTGATAGGATTTACTGACATTTTTTATTTCAAGCATAGATACCTCCTATTATCGTGTATGAATGGTTGTTAAAGGTTGATAATTTGCATTGCTATTCCAAAAGTCTTCTTTTGAAATCATGCCATAATAAGCTTTGTCTAATTCATATTGATCTGTTCCTGCCCAGGTCTTTTCCATATGTTGATCATGATCATAATAGACGAAAAAGGAATCTTTTGTTTCAGCTAGAATTTCAAGTGGTTCCTTAGGATCATGTTTACTAAGTGATAATTCTTTCAAGCTAAGATCTTTCACAGAGAACGCATAAGAACGATTATAAGATGCGCTTGTTTCTTCTTTTCCCCATCCGTGGATGATAAGATGACCATCTCTGTATTCAAATATACCATAAAGGGAATCATTGGGCATTGTTTGAATCATTTCATCTTTACCGTCCTTCAAAGAAACACGATGGATTTCATTGTTTGCATCATAATATAAATAAGTTCCATCACTAATACAAAGGATACTGCTATCTACCTTGATTTCATTTTGTATGTTTTGTGTATCCGGAGAATATACCATATAGGTAGAGGTTGCATTTCTCATGATGTCATTGTATTCATCATATTTTTTCTCCTGAAGTAATTGATCAGGATCTTTTTGATACTCGTATTTTGAAAGAATCATAGTACGATTTTTACACCCTATTAGATGCATATTCTTAAAATCAAGTAGTTCATAAAATTCTCCTGTCGCAAGATCAATGCGAAAAAGTTTTGCTTCTTTGGCAACACTCATATAAACACTGCTTGATACTTCTACTGTTTCCTCTTTGATTAGTGGTAGATAAAGATAGTGATCATCTAGGATTATATCTTTATCTTGATAGCTGAATCCATTTGGTAGTGTACCTAAGATCTTTTTGTTTTTTCCATCCAAGTCCATTTGTATGATACGAGGACCACTCATTTCTTTTTGTTGCATACTACCATCACCGTGAAACACTGTACCGGTAAACTCATTTTGTATCAAATAAAGATGATCCTTATGGAGGAATAACACATCTAGCATGCTTCCTTGTATCAAAGAGGTACAAGAATCATCTGTATGGGTACATTCCGGTTTATCACATAAGAAGATTTCTTTTTTTGATGCATAATCATCATAGTAGATGTTGTAATAGCACATACCATTCACTTCTTGCGTAGCGATATGATAAAATCCTTGTTCATTGCCATCTCCATTGTATAATGCCTTCATTACAAGGTTTCCATTGTCTTTTGATTCATTACTCATTTGCTTCGTTTGTTTTGCGTTGTTGGATGTCTGACATGCAACTAAGAAAAGACAAGTCAGCGCAATCGTTAATTTCTTTAACATAATATCACCTCACCTATAAGATAAAGGATGCATGTATCAAAGCTGTATCTCATAAAAAAAGAGAAATCATGAAGATCATCATTTCTCTGAATCAGTGAAAGATAAAACCATATTGATGTAAAGAATAATCATAAATGGAAGATGCTCGATATTGTCCTAAAGGGACGATGCCCATCATGAGCGTAGGATTGGAGTCATCATAGGAAATCATATCACAATAAATCTGAAGCTTTGCTTGATAAGATTCATACCCAAATTCATTTTCAGTCCAATCGTTGATGTTCTCTAGTTCATAATAGTGAATCATTTTTTTGGCGATTTTTATCTGCTGTTTTTTCGAGAGCTGTTTCACTTGATCATTTGTGACACTAAGACGTAATAATTTTTTACTATTCATCAAGATCGTCGTTTCATTGCTTATTACCTTATCTTCGGCTATAGAGAATATTTGATTAAGGGTATAATAGCCTTGTATCGTACTTAAAGATTGATGCAAGGTTCCAAATTGGATGTTATATTCGTCTGTTTGTTGATTCAAATACTTCGGTGCTAGAATTCCTTGTTTCATCCATGTAGAAAGTTCTTGTTCCAATAGTGCTTTGATCTTTTGTAATCTATCTTGTTGCGGTTGTTGATAGATACTTAAATCTGTATAGTCATAAACAACATCTTCATTTTGTGTGAATTCATTGTAATAATTCGCATAGATATCCGATATGATAGGGTAGGTATCCATAAGTCCATGGTCTGTGATGAGTTTTTCAGATGTGTGAAATTCGCTTTGATCTATTCTATCCATTACTTGAAACACCAGCCAAGGTAACAAGAAGGTAAGAAGAAGCACGATCATACATAACATACTTTTATGCTTCATCATGCATCACCTCCAATGAAAAGCTGACCGTAGTACCTTTTAGCGGTGCAGAAGTGATGATGAGTTTGGATCGATGTAATTCCAAGATTCTTTGTACGATACTTAAACCAAGGCCAGCACCACCACATTGACGTGATCTGGATTTATCAGCCATATAAAACGGTTGGGTAGCCATTTCTATATCTTTTTCACTCATACCGATACCTTCATCAATGATCGAAAATTGATACATATCGCCATAACAAACACCTTTGATCAAAACCAGTTGATCTTGAGAAGACGCTTTGATGGCATTATCAATCAGATTTCTTAAAAGTGTAAATAATAGTTCAGGATGTGATCGTACGATTCCATGTTCACATAAAAACTGTAATCTACATGATTTTTCTGATCCTTGATCGTATTTTTTTAATGCGTCTATGACCGATGTTACTAAAATGCCACTTAGTTTAGGTTCAGCTTCATTTAATGCTAATAGATCCATTAAGGTATAGGATAGATGTTCCAATCGTTTTCCTTCTGTATAAATATAAGAGGCAGCCATATGTCTGGTTTCTTGATCACAATCCATCGTTCGTAACATATCCGCAAAGCCCAGTATAGCGGTCATCGGTGTCTTGATTTCATGGGAAAAACTTCCCATAAATTCTTCTCTACTTGCGGCATATTGCTTCAATTGATTGATATTGGTTTCTATTGCATCTGCCATTTCATCAAAACTTTTGCTTAATTCTCCAATTTCATCATCAGCGATGATATTGGTTCGTTCTTCATAATTTCCTTGTGCAATATGTCTGCTTACTTCGTTTAACTTTTGTATTGGAGCACTTATATAATGAACGATGATTTTTAAAATCAAGAAAGATATCAAAAGGATACAGGCATCGATCAACAAAAAACTATGAAACTGTCTTGTTCGCTCTTCATAACAGGAAGTTATATCGTATCCCGAGGTAATGGTATATGTCATATTGCCGGCTTTCATATGAGAGCTCATCAAAACGATGTTACGATGATGATCCGATATGATGCGATAACCGTTGATTTCTGATGTATGATTTTTATCAAGCAAAGATTGTTCCATATTGGAATATAATGGAGCATGATCTTGATTATATAACGCATAATAGGCACCTTGTACAACATTCGCATTTTGTTTTACATAGGTGATTGCCTGTTGGTTCATTTTATCAGCCTTTGCGCCGAACTCTGTGATCGCATTCATGGAATCTTGAATCAACTTGGATTCTATAGAGAAGGCTTCTAACTGATGGTTGTTAATGAGCTGATCGATGGTAGTATGTAAAAGGTTTCTATGATTTTGACATAGCATGATCAAAGAGCCAAAGAGAAAGACGATGCTTATGGTCAAATCACAGAAAAAGATGATTTTCTGAGAAAATTTCATGAGGTAACCTCCAACATATATCCGATTTTAAATACGGTCTTGATATATGTTTGCCAACCTAGTTTTTTTCTAAGACGTTGAATATGCAAATCCAATGTTCGGGTATGATCTAAACATTCTTCACCCCAAACCTTTTCATATAAAATTTCTCGATACAATGCAATATTCTTATTTTGTATGAGATATAACAATAAATCGTACTCTTTATTAGTCAATGCGATTTCACTACCTTGTTTCATTACCTTATGAAGGTTTGTATAAACTATGATATCCAATACATGTAATTCTTCCATACCTTTATGATATCGTCTTAATACGCTTTCAACTCTAGCCAATAGCTCATCCATAGCAAAGGGCTTGACCAAATAGTCATCTGCGCCAAGATGTAATCCCTTGACCTTATCCTTTACACTACCTTTTGCGGTTATAAAAATCACAGGAATATGTAATGGCTCTATATATTCCATCAATTCATAACCGTTTATTTTCGGTAACATGATATCAAGCAGAATCAGGTCAGGATGAGGTAGTGTTTCCAACAAATCAGCAGCTTGTTCACCATCAAAGGCATACATACAATCATAGCCAACTCTTTTTAAACTCATCATCATGAAATCCGCAATCGCACGTTCATCCTCTACAATCAATAGTTTCATCTTTATCACCCTACTTACTCTAACATCTTTATGTATCTAAATTGTATCCTATTTCAAACAGAAAGAAAATGTAGAATGTGGTATAAAAAAGAAAGAAGGGAGCATCTTAACATCAGGTGATGTGAATGACATATGAAGAAAAAACAGCAAGTATAGATCGATTATTGAATGTAAAAGAGAATTTTGATATCGTGAGGAAGCCATTACAGACACAAGGGATATCCATGAGCTTGTATTTTGTAGATGGCTTTGCCAAGGATGAAATTCTTGAGAAAATGATGGAGTTTTTATTGAAGGCGGATATGAAACAATGTGTAGAAACACAACCCATTCAAACCTTTTGTGATTCTTTTTTATCCTATTTAGAGGTAGATGTACAGTCAGATGAAAAAGCCTGTGTGGTTTCCGTCCTTAGCGGATCTATTCTTATGATCGTTGATGGATATGAAGAAGGTATTATCATAGATGCCAGAACCTATCCGACTAGGAGCATGCAAGAACCGGAAGAAGATAAGGTACTTCGTGGTAGTAGAGATGGCTTTGTGGAAACTTTGATCTTTAATACTGCATTGATCAGAAGACGTATTCGAGATACTAGATTGCATATGGAATATACAAGTGTAGGAAGTGCAAGCAAAACAGATATCGTCTTATGTTATATGGATCATTTGGTCGATCAAGATCTGTTAGCTGATATCAGAAGCAAGTTAGCACATATTGAGGTAGAGGCATTGACCATGGCACAAGAAAGCATCGCAGAGGCATTGGTGCCACATCGATGGTTTAATCCATTTCCTAAGGTACGTTATACAGAACGACCGGATGCCGCCAGTTCTAATGTATTAGAAGGAAAGATCGTCATGATCATTGATAATTCACCTAGCGTGTTATTATTGCCTACCAGCTTTTTCGACTTTATTCAGGAAGCTCAGGATTATTATTTACCGCCAGTAACCGGAAGCTATATGAGGATCATTCGTATTGTTGTATTTCTTGTGACCCTATTGGTAACACCAATCTGGTATTATTTTAATTGCAATCCGGACATGACTCCTGCTTGGTTACGCTTTTCCTTGATACAAGATGATATGAATCTTCCTATCATTGTACAAATGCTTGTGTTAGAATTCGGAATTACAGCTTTGAAAATGGCAAGCTTAAATACACCAAGCTCTTTAAACAGCTCTTTCAGTATCATTGGGGCTTTGATTCTCGGTGATTTTGCGGTCAATGCAGGTTGGCTTGCGCCTGAAATTATATTATATATGGCGTTTGTAGCATTGGCAAATTTCACTCAACCAAGTGTAGAATTGGGATATGCGATTAAGTTCATGAGAATCTTGATGTTGATTTGTATTGCGATATTGCCAAGGTATGGCTTATGGATAGCGATGGTGCTTGTTTTGATCATTCTTTGTTCTACCAAAACGATTACCAATACCTCCTATTTATATCCACTCATTCCTTTTCACCCTCACGAATTTAAAATGATTTTCGCAAGAAAAAAATTAAAGAGCAGATACAAAAAATAAACGTACTGGTAAATCCTGAAGAAAGCATCTATAATAAAGATGGAAATGAGGGTTGATCATGAACGAGATGAAACAACTAGAACAAATGGCGGTACTGGAAATACTATGCCTTCCTCTTTATCTTTATACTTATGATATATTACCGGCAGCGTTTTGGATCCTTTTGATTCTGATGGATAGCTATGAACTTAAGCAATTGGATCTTTCATCCTTGTTGAATCAAATAGAAACACAAGAAAAACCTTCAAAATTGGGAATCATTTTAACGATCGGTTATGCTTGCGGTCTTGGTGTCGTTGCATTTAAAAATATAGCTTTGGCAGGTATCTTGATTGTAAATGAGCTATTGATCACACTTGCATCGTTTGTGAATCTAAAAAATAAGGATGAAAAGTAATAAAAAGCTGTGATTTGACAGCTTTTTATTAACGATCCTTTTGGAATTCCTGTTCACCTTCCTCATCGATTTCTATGCAAAGCAAACCATCGTGATCCATAATTCTATAGAATAAATAACACCATGTAGTTTCACAAGTCATTTTCTTTACTGCATCGGGAAACGTAAATGACCTTGACTTGTCATTTTCAAAATAGAACGTTAGGTCATAGTCTTTTTTCAGATTCGTTGTAATCAGCATGAAATGCTCTTTTTGATGAGCATTCATTTTCTTGACTTTGATTCCATCATATTCATGATAAGAATACCTTAAGTCGGATATGGTCATATCTGTCAGATTACGAATTTGTACATATTCACCTGGTGGGTACATCATAAATTTCATCTCCTTTTAATTTCTTTATATATGGTTAGATTATACCTATTTATAGCAATTGTCAATGGTTATTTTAAGAACCTGCATATATATCAAATGTGGTTGTATGGATGTAATCCCTCACTTTTTGTCATGTAAGCCTTTCTTCTTGATAAATAGTTAACGAATAAGGATAAAAAATGGAATAACAACTTTAAAAACAATAGATTATGTGCTAAAATAAACCCGTAATGTTAATTTTGTTAATAGGAGGAATTATAACATGGCAAATTGTTTAGTAGCACAGTCTGGTGGACCAACTACCGTTATCAATGCATCACTTGCAGGTGTAGTAAGAGCTAACCAGTTGAACCCGGTTTATGACCACGTATATGGTGGATTAAACGGAATCGAAGGTATCTTACAGGACCGTTTATATGATTTAACAAACATGAGTGAGTTAGAAAATAGAATTCTACGTCAGACTCCATCTTCTGCGTTAGGTTCTTGCCGTTACAAATTAAAAAGAAATGATGAAACTGATTATCGTAAATTAGTAGAAATCATGGACAAACATGATATTGAAATCATGTTCTACATCGGTGGAAACGACTCTATGGATACTGTAGATGCTTTGAGCCAGTGGGCAAAAGCAAACAACATCAACAAACGTTTTGTTGGTATCCCTAAGACAGTAGATAATGACTTAATGGTAACTGATCACTGTCCTGGTTTTGCTTCAGGTGCAAAATTCGCAAATGAAGTAGTGAATGCTACTTGGTTGGATTATAACGTATATACTCGTGAAGAAGTATTTATCCTTGAAACAATGGGTAGAGATGCTGGTTGGTTAGCAGGATCTACAGTTGTTACAGGAAGAGTAGATTTGATCGTATTGCCTGAAGTTGATTTTGATAAAGAAAACTTCCTTGCACAGGTTAAAAAATGCATGGAAGAAAAAGGTAAATGCTATATCGTAACAAGCGAAGGTGCTCACTATGCTGATGGTTCTTACATCGCTGCCGGAGAAGCTGTAAATGATGGCTTTGGACATGCAGTTTTAGGTGGAGCTGGTGAAAACTTGAAAAACATGATCTTGGAAGCTGGTATTGCTCCTCGTGCTAAAGTACAGGACTTAAGTACTGCAGCTCGTTCTAGTAACTTTGCTCAGTCATTGGTTGATGTTACAGAAGCATTTGAATTAGGTATGTCAGCACACGCAAGAAGTGCAAACGGAACATTCACAGGACATGTTGTAGCTGTTCAAAGAGAATACATTGATGGAAAATACAATGCTAAATTCATCTCAGGACCAGCTGAAGATTTCGCAAATCATGTAAAACACGTACCAACTGAATGGATCCTTCCAGATTACCAGGGATTAACTCAAGAATTCTATGACTATATTACACCATTGATTCAAGGTGAACCAACATTGATCATGGAAAACGGTATTCCTGCAACTGTAGTACCTTTCAATAAAAGATAAATAAAACCAAAGGTGGTTGAGTTATATGCTCAATCACTTTTTTTTCATGAATAGTCATTGTGTTTTGAATATCAAAATAATAAATTTAAAAAAATGAATATGTTCACGATTTGTAAACAAAATGGAAAAATGGCTACAAAATTGTAAAAAATATACTTTTTTAACAGTTAATGCTTACATTTTCATAAATTATGCATATTTTTTCAATAAAATGAAATATTTTACAAGATTTTCAAATGAAAAAATTGTTAAAATTATTGTAATTCTGTGTGAAGTAGTTTATAATTAGTGACATATCAGGAATGATAGGAGGGTAATTTATGAAAAAAATGTTAACCCTGTTGGTAGCAGGATTAATGATGGTATCTATGACTGCATGTGGTTCTAAAAGTGGGTCATCAGATGCAACATTGAGAGTAGGTTCACTGGAATTAGATGGTGTAATCTCTCCAATCTACTATACAACTGCATATGATGGATATGCTGTTGATTTGATTTTCGATTCATTATTGGACTACAATGCAAATTCTGAGCTTGTTCCAGAGTTGGCTGCAGAAATGCCAACCGTTAGTGAGGATGGTAAACAAGTTACATTCAAACTAAAAGATGGTTTGAAATTCTCTGATGGTTCAGATTTGACATCTGAAGATGTTCGTTTCACATTTGAAGTAACTGCAGACCCAAGCTACACAGGTCGTTTTGGTACAACAGCACAGAACATCGAAGGATGGGAAGAGTTCAACAAGAAAGGTTCAACTGTTGAACATTTATCAGGAATTGAAACACCTGATGAAAAAACAATCATTTTCAACTTAAAAGAAGCAAGAAACGATGCTGTAGCTGACTTAGGTACTACTTATGGAATCATTTCATATGATCAGTTCAAAGACAGTTATAAAAAAGGAAATACAAAAGCAATCGAAGAAGCTACTACAGAAACGATTGGATCTGGTCCTTATAAACTAAATAAATATGACAAAGCATCTGGTGCTAGCTTTGTAAAGAATGAAAATTTCACTACAAATGATGGTGCTTATGCTGTTAAGAACATTGTAATTCAGCACGTTACTGATTCTACTGAATTAGAAGCTTTAACAACGGATAGTGTTGACTTACTTCCAGCAAGCTTAAATGCAGATAAGGTATCAACAATTAGTTCTAAAGAAGGATATACTTACCATGATTATGCTCGTGCAGGTATCGGATATGTAACATTTAATACAGAAAATGGTGCTACATCTGATCCAGCAGTAAGAAAAGCATTGATTTATGCTATTAACCGTGATGGATTCAACGATTCATACTTCGGATGGACTGATGAAGCAAGTGATGAATTGAAAGAAATCAAATTGGGATATGCTCCAAAAGCATTTATCAACCCTGTTAGTTCTTTAGGTGATGTTGTAAGAGGCGAAAGAAAAATCGATGGTCTTGCAGATTACACTTATGATTTAGAAAAAGCAAAATCCATTCTTGATGAAGCAGGATGGAAAGTAGGAGCTGATGGTGTCAGAGAAAAAGATGGACAGAAATTAGAAATCAAATTCTTGGCATCTGAAGGAAACTCTGTACTTGAAACTTTGTTGCCATTGTTTGAAAAAGACTGGGCTAAAGAATTGGGCGTTGATCTAAAGAAAACAACAGTAGATATGAACACAATGTTCTCTAAATTAGAGTCTACTGAAGCTGCTTCTGAATGGAATGCTGCATTCCTAGCTGTTGGTTTCACAGGTACTACTTTAACTGAAATCAATACAATGTTCCATAGTTCTGATGATAGATTAAGCAACTATGCAGGATTAAAAGATGCTGAGCTTGATGCATTACTTGAAAAAGCACAGGGAACTGTTGACAATGATGGTGCAAAAGCTGCTTATGAAAAAGTATTGGTAAAAGCTATGGATGATGCTGCTTATTATCCATTATATGCAAACCGTTACTTCGATCTATACAATAACAGAGTTAAAAACTTGAATACAAGCTCTGTATACAGCTGGGCAAAAGCAATGGCTGATGTAACTATAGACTAAAGCTTAAAAGAAAACAGAAGTGATGAAATTGATAAGAGCAAGTCAAACAACTTGCTCTTATGTACGTTTTTAGATGATTGAATGAGGTGATCAAATGTTAAAGTATATCGTCAAAAGATTATTGAATCTGATCCCTGTGATTTTCGTAAGTTCTGTACTTATTTTTTCCGTTGTGCAGGCAATGCCAGGTGACCCAGTAACTGCTTATCTGGGATCAGGAGCTAAGGTGACTGCAGAACAGAGAGAAGCATTGCGTGAAGAATTGGGATTAAACGCATCCGCACCAGAGCAGTATGTACGTTGGGTAGGACGTTTTGTAACAGGTGATTTAGGACAAAGTTTGAAATTAAAACAACCAGTAGCTACCGTTATTGGTGATTATGTGTGGAATACATTCTATTTGAATGCAATTTCATTAATCATAGCATTGCTTGTCGCAATACCGGTTGGTATTAAACAAGCAGTGAAAAAAGGTGGTGCTTTTGATAATGGGATGTCTGTCTTCTCATTACTTGGAATCAGTGTGCCAACCTTCTTCTTTGCATTGGTACTGATTTTCTTTGTAGCATTGAATATACCGGGGTTTCCGATTAGTGGTATGAGAGATGCAACATTATCAGCATTTGGATATAATAATTTCTTTCAGGAAATAGCCGATATTGCCGTTCACAGTATATTACCTGTGATCGTGTTGGCATTTAGTACATTTGCAACATTTGTTCGTTATGTACGAAATTCTATGATTGAAGTTATCAATCAAGACTACATTAGAACCGCACGTTCTAAAGGTTTAAAAGAAAAAGTGGTAATCTATAAACATGCGTTTAGAAATGCATTGATTCCATTGGTTACTCTGCTTGGTTTATATATTCCAAGTTTGTTTAGTGGCGCTATCATATTGGAATCTGTATTTATCTGGCCGGGATTAGGAAAAATCCTTATCGATGCAATCAATGCTCGTGATAATTCACTGGTAATGGCTTGTTTGATGTTCAGTGCGATTCTTATGGTAATTGGTAATCTATTAGCTGATATTTTCTATTCGTTGGTTGACCCACGAATCAAGATAGATGAATAGAGAGGTTGGTAAGTTATGGCAAAAAAAGAAAAAGAAGTGATCCTGGATACAGGAGAGAAGATAGAATCTATTGGTCCTTGGAGAATTGCTTGGAACAAGTTTAAAGCGAATAAAATAGCGATGGCTGGACTTATCATCTTCATCATTATAGCATTATCTGTAATCATTGTTCCTATGTTGACAGGTGTTGATGTTACAGATTTAAATTTAGGAAACGGACATGCGGCTCCAAGTGGCGAGCATTGGCTTGGTACTGATAAACAGGGTCGTGATGTATTCTTCCGTTTATTCCTTGGAGGAAGAGTTTCCATCATGGTTGGAGTCATTGCGGCTTTGATTACCGTAGTTTTAGGTTGTGTCATTGGTGGTATTGCCGGATATTATGGTGGTATCGTTGATAACCTATTGATGCGTTTTTCAGAGATTATCTACTCTCTTCCATTTACACCGATGATCTTGGCTGTAAGTGCCGCATTGTTGTGGACACCTCAGGATCAAAAAATGTATATTGTTTCATTATTGATCGGTGCTTTATCTTGGCCTGGTTTGGCACGTCTTGTACGAGGACAGATTTTAACGCTTCGAGAACAAGAGTTCATGCAGGCTTGTACTTCATTGGGTATTAGTGATTTTTCTAAGATATTTAAACATTTGATGCCAAATGTGTTGAACTTAATTATCGTAAATGCAACGTTAACAATGGCAAGTGCCATTCTGACTGAGGCTGGGTTATCTTTCCTTGGTATGGGTGTTGTTCCGCCAACACCAACTTGGGGTAATATGATGAACTTAGCAAGAGATGCGATGATATTTAGAAATTATCCATGGGAATGGATTCCGGCAGGGGTCATGTGTTTATTGACTGTAATTTCCATCAATCTTGTTGGTGAGGGATTACGTGATGCATTTGATCCTAAGGAATTGAATTAGAGGTGAATATATATGTCAGTGAATAAGAAAATATTAGAAGTTAAGAATCTGCGTGTATATTTCAACACGAAAAAGGGTGTATCCAAAGCAGTAGATGGCAACGATTTCACAATGTATGAAAATGAAACTTTGGCAATCGTTGGAGAGTCAGGCTGTGGCAAGAGCGTAACTGCAATGTCAATTTTAGGTCTTGTTGGAAACCCTGGTAAGATCATGGAAGATTCCCAAATTATGTATATGGGTGATGTAGAGCGTGATGAAGAAGGAATCGATCTTTCAAAGTGTAGTGATAAGCAGATTCGTGATGTACGTGGAAATGGTATTTCTATGATATTTCAGGAACCAATGACTTCTTTGAATCCTGTTTATACAGTTGGGGCTCAGATTACGGAAAATATCCATCTTCATGAAGATGTGAAAAAAGAAGAAGCAGAGGCACGAGCAATTGAGTTATTGAAAACCGTTGGTATTTCAAGACCAGAAAAAATATTTAAAAATTATCCATATCAGCTTTCCGGTGGTATGTGTCAGCGTGTTATGATTGCAATGGCATTGTCTTGTAGTCCTAAGTTATTGATTGCAGATGAGCCTACGACCGCCCTTGATGTTACCATTCAGGCACAGATCCTGTCTTTGATGAACGAATTAAAAGAAAAAACAGGAACTAGTATCATGTTGATTACACATGATTTAGGGGTTGTTGCTCAGGTAGCTGATTATGTCAATGTAATGTATGCTGGTAAGGTAGTTGAAACAGCGGCAGTAGATGAATTGTTTGAAAATCCAAAGCATCCATATACGATTGGATTAATGAAGAGCATGCCAAGTTTGGCTACGGAAGGAACAAGACTTGCGACTATCGAAGGAAATGTACCAAATCCGCTTTATTTGCCTAAGGGATGCTACTTCGCTGATCGATGTGAGAAAGCAATGCCAAAATGTAGAGAATCACAGCCTGGCAAAGTAAAAATCAAATCCAGACATCATGTATCATGTTTCTTATATGATGAAACTGGATCAGATCAGTAGGAGGATTTGCATATGGAAAAGAAAAAAATATTAGAAGTCAAAGACCTAACCAAATATTTTCCACTTGGAAAAGGAAAAATAAAAGAAGGTCAGCCATGTGTTAAGGCTGTTGAAGGCGTTAGTTTTGATTTGTATGAAGGAGAAACACTTGGGTTAGTTGGAGAATCCGGATGTGGAAAATCTACGCTTGGTCGTGCAATTCTTAGATTACATGAACCTACAAGTGGTAGTGTTATCTTCAATGGCGAAGATGTGTTGAAAAAGAGTCGTAAGGAAATGAGAAAACTTCGTGAGGAAATGCAATTTATTTTCCAAGATCCTTACAGCTCTTTGAATCCTAGAATGAACGTATTCAATATCTTAAGTGAACCTTTGATTGCACATGGAATGTTTAAAAGAGGACCTGAATTAGAGGAATATATCAAAAAATTAATGGAACGTTGTGGCTTACCAAGCTATTATTGTTATCGTTATCCACATCAATTCTCAGGTGGACAGCGTCAACGTATCGGGATTGCACGATCTCTTGCATTGAATCCGAGATTTATCATTTGTGATGAGCCTGTAAGTGCATTGGATGTATCTATTCAATCACAGATCATCAACTTGATGATGGATATGCAAGAAGAAAAAAATATTTCTTATATCTTTATTTCCCATGATTTGAGCGTTGTAAAGCATATTTCTGATCGTGTTGGTGTTATGTATTTGGGAAGTCTTGTGGAAATTGCTGATAAAGATGAAATTTATGCGAATCCACAGCATCCATATACGAAGGCACTGATGTCCGCAATACCAATTCCTGATCCGAAAAGCAAGACACAAATGCATGCGATCAAGGGAGAAATTCCAAGTAATGTAAATATTCCATCAGGCTGTAAATTCCATCCTAGATGTCCTTTTGCGACAGAGAAATGTAAAGCAGAAGTGCCACAGGTAAAGGAAATCAAGCCAGGACATTTTGTTCAATGTCATTTTGCCGGAGAATTTGAATGAGTAAACCGGCTTTAAAAGATCTATTAAAGAAGAAAAAGAAAGACCCGGAAAAGGAATCGCAATTAGAAAAAGGTGATTTTCTTGCATTGTTGATTGCCGGAGTATCGGTGTTTTTCCCAATTTTGATTGCCGCAATCGTGATATTAGCACTCTTTATTTTTGGGTGGAATGCATTTTTCGGATAATCAAGTAAAGTTAGGAATAAAAATCCTAACTTTTTTTTAATTTTTTTAGGATTTTTACCTCTTGATTACGTATATATATAATAGAGAGGTAATTTTATGAGAATACAAGATAACGAAAAAAATATGAGCCATTTGGGAAGTATTTATCAAAAAGGAAAACAATTAGATGATCTAGATGAATTTGCATGCTTACATATGGATGAAACACTATATTATCGAAAGCAACTAAAAAAAGAATTTGATCAAATACTGGAAACATTACCATCTGTGCAATCTATGATCTTATGTAATGATTATTTGAATCCAGTTGAAGAGGACTGGTGGCGGAATTTTTATCCTGCTGGTAAGTATTACCGGTTGAAAAATATTGCAATCGACGCATTCTTTCATTGCTTATACACCTGAAAAATGTTATCATTTAATGTAGAGGTAGAGTCATGTAAGGGTATGCAACATCGTGATTTTACCAATAAAACTTTTTTATAAGTATTTAATACAAGAGGAGGATGTACTTATGTTAAAAGGTATTGCGGCATCTGCAGGGGTTTCTATTGCAAAAGCATATAAGCTTGAATCTCCAAAAGTTGAGATTGTAAAAAAAGAAGGAAATCCTGCAGAGGAAATTGAAAAATTCAATGCAGCGCTTGAAAAAACGAAAAAAGATATTGAAGGCGTAAAAGAAAGAGCAGCTGTTCGTTTGTCTGAAGAAGAGCTTGCAGTATTTGATGCTCATCTTATGATGGCAGGCGATCCTGAATTTGCATCACAGATCGTAGGGCTGATCGAAAATGAAAAAGTCAATGCAGAATATGCAGCTGACACAATCGCAAATCAGATGGTTGCTATGTTTGAATCCATGGATAATGATTATTTTCGTGAAAGAGCAGCAGATATCAAGGATGTTACATACCGTTTGAAATGTAATCTTTTAGGTTTGACAATTCCTGATTTAAGTGCAATCAACGAGGATTCTATCATTGTGGCATATGATTTGACTCCATCTGACACTGCACAGTTAAATGAATTCGTAAAAGGTTTTGCGACTAGTATCGGTGGTAAGACAAGTCACTCAGCAATCATGGCAAACTCTTTAGAGATTCCTGCTGTTGTTGGTTGTGGTGATATCCTATCCGCAGTAAATCACGGAGATACGTTAGTATTAGATGCTTTAGATGGTGAAGTATTTGTGAATCCGGACGAAGAAACAATCAAAAAATATGAAGCAAAAGCAAAAGCATATGCTGAAGAAAAAGAAGCACTAAAAGTTTTGGTTCATGCAGAATCCATTACAAAAGATGGTCACCAAGTTGAATTAGCCGGAAACATCGGTGGATTTAAAGATGTTGAAGGTGTATTGAAAAATGGTGGCGAAGGTGTAGGCTTATTCCGTACAGAATTCTTATATATGGATAATGACCATTTCCCAACTGAAGATGAACAATTTGAAGCTTATAAAGCTGTATTAGAAGGTATGGGCGGACGTCGTGTTGTTGTTCGTACATTGGATATCGGTGGAGATAAGAAATTATCTTATTTCGAATTCCCTGAAGAAATGAATCCATTCTTGGGTTATCGTGCCATCCGTTTATGCTTAGATCGTACAGATATCTTCCGTACACAACTTCGTGCATTGATCCGTGCTAGTGTTTATGGTAGACTTTGTATCATGTTCCCAATGATTGCAACTGTAAAAGAATTTAGAGATGCAAAAGCAATCTTTAATGAAGAAAAAGCAAAATTGATTGAAGAAGGTGTTCAGGTAGCTGATAATATCGAAGTTGGTATGATGGTTGAAATTCCTGCAGCTGCAGTAAATGCGGATAATTTCGCAAAAGAAGCTGATTTCTTCTCAATTGGTACCAATGATTTAATTCAGTATTCTATGGCAGCAGATCGTATGAGTGAACATGTTTCTTACTTGTATCAACCATATAACCCTTCTGTATTACGTCTGATCAAAATGACGATCGACGGTGCACACAAAGAAGGTAAATGGGCAGGTATGTGTGGCGCAATGGCCGGAGAACCATATGCAGTACCTCTATTGTTAGGTATGGGACTAGATGAATTCTCTATGTCAGCTACACAAATTCTGAAAGCACGTAAAATGGTTACAAGTCTTGATAAATCAGAAGCAGCAAAACTTGCTGAAGAAGCATTATCTCTTGCTACTGCAGAAGATGTATTGGCACTTGTGAAAAAAGCTGTTGACTAATTATTATAAGAAGAATGATGATGTTGTAAAACTGCATTTCTATGAGGATATGCAGTTTTTTTAAAATTTTACCATCACAATACATTGCTAAAAATGACAAGATATTACTTGTATAATATGATATACTAAAACAGTAATCAAAGATAAATCATCAAGACATAGACGTTTTCTTTAAAACCCTAATTTGGCAAACATGACCATAAGTTCAGAAAGCGAATATGCTACATGCTATGTGAGGATAGTAATGTAAAAGCTTGATGTTTATTTGAAAGAAATGATTCTTACAATCCCTTTCAAGAATCATTTTTTTTATAAGCAAATTATGTTAAAATAGAAGCAATGAAAGGGGATTTACAGGATGAAAAAACTTTTTCTGATACTATGTATCCTGCTGTTAACTACAGGATGTGAAACGGCGCAAAAGAAAGAGGATGAAGATCCTGTTTATTTTTTGTTTGCGACTCCTTTATCGACACATACCTTGTGGCTTCAAGCAAAAGAGGGTATGGAAGATGCGTGCAACGAATTAAATATCTATTGTGATTGGAAAGGTCCGACTTCCATTGATACCAATGAAATGGATCATGTTGTATTAGCAGGAGTGCTTCAAAAATGTGATGGTATCATTACACAAGGTGTCATTGATCCTGCATTGATTGAAAAGGGCGCAGAAGTTGGAATACCTTTTGTTCTTGTAGATTCTGGAATTGCAGATGCGTCGCCTTTAGCAACGATAACCAAAGATTTCACTCAGCAAGCAGAGTTATTGCTCAATGACATCGAAAAAACTTTGGGAGAAGAGGAAAAACTTTACATTGGTATCCAAGTATCACAACTAAGCTTTGATCTTGCACAAGAACAAATAGAAGCAGTCAAAGAGGTCTTTAAGAAGCATAAAGGAGGCTTTGAAATCACAGCAATCAGTGAATCAAAATCGGATAAGCTTCATGCACGAGAGGAATGGCAAAAAGTTTTGGATCGCCGTATGAATGTCGCTTTGAATTTTGCCGGTGAAAATGCTGCCGGCTGTGTGGAAGCGATGCAACAAAATGGATATCAGGGGACAATGTTGGTTTATGGAGTAGATGATATGGAAGATACGATTCAATTGATCAAAGAAGGTAAAATCAAAGGAAGTGTAGTAACAAGTTTTTATAATTATGGATATGAGGCAGTTTACCTATTATATGATGCAGTGGTGAATCATAAAACACTTGAAGATCCTGTCATAGGTGCACAACTGCAATTGATAGATAAAGCTTATTTGAACACAAAACAGGAGCTAAAAAGATGAAGAAAAATAGCTTTAAAAAGAAAATTTTATCCTACAACCTTTTACTGATTTCTATCATCCTTCTTGTCATAGGTATGTACATCATCATCAACAATCATACCTTAGAAAAATACAATAATACGTATACTGCATATAATCAATTGAATAAATTTTATACCAATGCCAAACTAATGAATGATTCTTTTAAAGGATATCTTTATAATCCGAGTGAGGAAAATTATCAAAAGTATGAAGATGCCAAACTTGAAAGTTATCAAAATTTACATATGGTCAAAACAAGCTTAGATAATTTGGATATCAAATGGCGATTTACATTACTGGAAAATATGTTAAATGCATATGTTGAGCAGGCTAAATTGGTAAAAGCAGAAAGCGAAAAGGTGATGAACACCTTTAATCAGGATTATGAAACTTTGAAAACTTATTATTCCTTACTTGATCAAACCAATGCTGATAGCTATGGGTATTTGATCAATGATATGCAACTACAAAAGGACGCAGTTAGAAAAAATCAACAGATCGTACAACTGGTTTCTGTATTTTTGTTGCTTTATGTAGGTATTTGGATGGTGTATTTTTCAGTAACGACAATCAAGTCTTTAACCGTACCAATTGAAAAGATCATCAAAAATATGAATCGGATCAAAAAGGGAACTTATGATCTTACGCAAATTTCAAATAGCAATAGCGAAATGAATGATTTATGCATCGCATTAGAGGATATGGCACAAAGGGTTCAAGAAAATTTAGCTTATGCAAATGAGAAAGCAGAACTGGAAAAGCGTGTTTTAGAACAGAGTAATGAGAATCTTAGAAAAGATGAACTGTTGGCACAAAGCGAATTAAAGGTGCTTCAAAATCAAATCAATCCTCATTTTCTATTCAATACGTTAAATATGATTTATAAAATGGCATATCAAGAAGGAGCCTCACAAACAAGTGAGCTTATGGAAAAAACAAGTCAATTACTTCGTTATGGATTAGATAGTGCAAATAAGATCAGTGATTTGGATAAAGAATTGACAGCTATTCAAAATTATAATTATATTCAGGAGAAACGTTATGGAGGAAGAATTCATTTTCATATCGAACGAGAAGAAGATGTAGAAAATATTGCAATGCCTAGTATGATCCTTCAACCTCTGGTAGAAAATGCCGTTACCCATGGTTTGAAGGATACTTTGGAAGATGGAGAGGTCAGCATAGAGGTTTGGACTTATGAGGATGAGGTCATCATCAGCGTGAGTGATAATGGGCAAGGTATGAAGCCGGAAGCGCTGGAACAAATGATCATGAATGATTTTCGAGTAGACACTAAGGATCGAAACCATCTGGGATTATATAATGTCACAAAGCGATTAAAAGGATTCTTTCAAGATAGAGTAAAGATTTTGGTAGATTCTGCCCCTGAATGTGGATTTGAAATTACGATAAGGATAAAAAAAGAAAAGGATGAGATGTATGACGAGAATATTGGTCATTGAAGATGAACAGATAGAACGAGAAACATTAGTGAATATATTAGAGAAAGGTATTGCGCATGTGGAACTTTTTGCCGCTAAAAACGGATCAGAGGCATTACAGCTTTATGAAAAAAAGCGTCCTTCCATCATCTTGGCTGATATCAATATCCCTCAAATCAGTGGATTAGAGGTTATCAGACGTATCAAAGAATATCATGATGATTGTGAATTTCTTATATTATCAAGTTATAATTATTTCCATTATGCTCAAGAAGCAATTCGCTTAGGTGTGGAAGACTTTATCCTTAAGCCATATAATATCAACGACCTGGTAAATGCTGTAACACATATCATTCAGAAACAAAATACAAAAAGTAAAGAGCAGGCCGCTAGAAGTGAATTAATGGAAAAGTTAGAAAAATACACTCCTATCATGGAAAATGAATGTTTTTACTCTATCTTATCCAATGAGGATGAATTGATGTTAAAACAGAAGTTACAATTATTAGATAAACATATCATCAGCGGATTTTGTGTCATTTGCATAGATAAGAGCACACAAGAACGTATCATGGAAGATATGAAAAAAAGAGGATATCGTATCTTACATGGACAACTACATGGGGAATATATCTTGTTTATTTTCTTTGATCATCCTATTTATCCAAGTGAGGAAAAGGAGTTATCCGGTTATTTTCAAACATTAGAAGAAATGAATGGAAAATTGCGTATCGGTAGCTTGGAAAAGGATATCGATATGTATGAGTCCTATCGTATGGCGAAACAAAATGAGATACAAGATTTTGCCAATCTACAGGATACAACAAAAAAAGAGGGACATGATAGAGAACAACTTATCGAACAAATGATACAAGCATTTGATGAATTGGATGAGGATAAGGTGAAGATGCTAATCGCTTCTTATGCTCAATTAGTGTTGTCTAAGGAAAAGGATCAAATGAATGAGGATATTCAGTTATTAATGGATAATCTTCTCATTCATTTAAAGGATACTTATGATCAAATTGAACTTAGTGCAATAGCTTCCAATCCCATCACATCAGTAAATTTTCAAGAGCTTATGCTGTATCTGCAAATGAATGTTATGAGTTATTATCAGACTATGAGTGTTTATCGCTTTAAAAATACCAATCAGTTGGTTAGGCAAGCATTGAAGTTCATTGATACCAATTATCGTCGTCCTATCACATTGAATGACATGGCAGAGGCTTTACATGTATCCCCATTTTATATCAGTAAGCTATTGAATACGAGCATGAAAAAAACGTTTACCGAACTGATCAGTGAACGTCGTGTAGAGGCAAGTAAAGAGCTTTTAAAAACCAATAAAAGAATCAAAGAAATTGCTTATGAAGTTGGATTTCAAGGTCAAAACTATTTCACTAAGATATTTAAAAAATACACAGGAGTCACACCTAAAGTATATAAAAATACCTTTGAGAATGAATCTTAATCAAGCACTTTTTCAAAAATAAGTATCAAAAACAGAAGAAAAAGCTAGAATTTTCTAAAAATAGCAACAAATTGCTATAAATATGTTGTATAATATAATACGCAGATAAGACCAATCATACTATCTGCAATACCATAATGTAAGGTTGTTACCAGCCAACCTTAAATTAATCCTTTTTCTTTAAAAAAGTTCCCGCTTCTCCCAGAGCGGGGCCTTTTTTATATATATACAAAAAACAGGAGGATCCTGTTTTAACGTTGTTCCACATTAAAGTAGAGTGCTTTAAATCTGCTGTCTGCTTTCAAAGCCTTCTTCAATTCTGATGCGAATGTTTGATCATCATTTGATGTAAATTGAAGTGATAAGCCTTGTTTCTTTACAAAGTGAATGCTTTCATCATATGCCTCAGCAAATTGGATAATATCATCCTGTAACATTGCGCAATTGATTAAGATCATCGTTTTTTTCTCCTTTCTCTAATTCTTTAGCGACATAACTCGTTAGTAAGTCAGCGAATACCAGGAAGAATACCTGATTTTCTAAATATTTATGCATGTTTTGATTACGACTATTTGGTAGCCAGATCATATGTTTTGCATATTTACGGATGGTTGTCTTCTCATTCATGGTTATCAGAATGATAGGAATATCCTTTTCTTTATATTCGTTGATAAAGTCCTTCGCACTTTCACCCTCCGCCGTAAATAAGATGATGATGTCTTCTTTTGTGATGAAGTGTTTGACTTCGTGACGATCATCACTACTAAAAGCCACAGAAGGCTTCGCTAGTTTCAACATGTTGTATTGAAATGATTGCGCAGGTAGAAAGCTTTTATGCATACCAATGCTCACAACTGTCCTTGCATAAGCGATTTCTTGAGCTATGGTAATTAACTCTTCTTCTTTTAAAACATTTTGCATCATCAAGATCAGATTGCTATAGGCTTCAAGAATGGTTTCTTGACTATCCTCATTTGTTAAAGATTGTTTTTCACAACGGTAAATGTCAAATTTAAATTCATTGTAAGAAGGATAACCCAGCTTTTGTATAAATCTAGTCAAAGAGGCCTGTGAAATGCCGTATTCTTTAGCTAAGTTGGTTACAGTTGCGTTTCGAAAAATAGCATCTGCATTTTTATTGATTAGCTCTACGATGTGCTGATCTGTTTTTGTAAAGGAACCTTGTTTCAATTCCATTAATTCATAAGGATTCATATTTATCACCTATAGGTATGATAACGGATTTCTTATTTATAATCAACATAAATACGTGATTTACTTTCTTTTATCACTTTTTGAATGAATTTATCAGCCTCACCTATTTGAAGTCTGGAATTGAAGGTTTCAAAATATTTACCATACTGTTCTTCTGGGACAAGATAATTGCAATAATTACCACTATAACAAATCAAAATAACGATTTTATCTGGAAAAGCCTCTTTGATCTTTTTTCCAAAAGCGCTTAAGATATCACCCGGTAGTGTGATCAACAAAAGCTTGCCATAATCAATGACATCAGCATGTAGATGCATTTCAAATCGCCCAAAACTTTCTTTGATATCACATTTATGCAAATACAGAGAGGAAACAGGAGATTCTGGGTTTTCTTCAATCTGTTTTCTGATTGCCTGATGCACAGGATCATGTTTAAAATCGGATATGCTAATATAATCTACAGACCAATGTGAACATGTAGTAAGTGTTAGATCGTCAGATACCTTTTTGTCATAAAATTGCGAAACAATGTTGGAAGAGGAACTTTCCAGACTTTCAGTACCATTTCGATAAAATCTTGTAGATACATCGCCACATGTGCCATTACTGATCAATACAGGAGCATGTAGTTTTTCCTGTAATCGATTTCGAATATGTCCTAATAAATCAGCGCTTAATAATAGATTGTCGCCATTCAATAAAGTAGGATGTGTACTAATATTCGCAAATCCTCCAATACATGTTTCGCCTTGTACAAATTTTAAAAGATGAAAAGATTTGTCGCTCCAAGATTCTTTCACATTACGATTACCGTAAATACCATCGATCATGCAATGTTCATAGATCAATTGACATGGTTTTAAATGTTGTACACAATATTGAAGGTCTTGAATGATCTGTTGCTTTAGTTGCTTTGTTAATTCACTTTCCGCTGCTACTTGTTCAAATGTTAATTTAAAGAAGCATGGGGCACTATGTGTATGGATACAACTAATCAAAATAAGTTCTTGTGCAATTCCAGTTGCTAAAGAGACTTCTTTTTTGATATCCTCCACAAAGCTTTTTTCAAGACAGATACAATCTATCATCGCAAGCAGAATCGTTGTCTGTTCTACTTCTAAAGCCATATAGTTGACTTCTATGGGATCTAGTACCCCAATACTTTCTTTCTTTCTTTCATACCCACCCATCCTGCAGGGACGTTGTGGAGTTACATCTGTTTTAGAAAAACAAACGTTCATGATAACCACCTCTTTTTTACACTTTTATTAAAGCACACATTTCCAATAAATGCAAATTTAATTTAAAAAATTTAAAAAAGTATTGAATGGTTCATTCACATGTGCTAGACTGTAAATGGGGTTGGAAGCGATAACATCCCTCAGGTGCACATGTAGGATACCATCGCTAACTCATTATGATAACAGTGAAAACTGGAGAGGAGAAAGGATTATGTCTGAATCAAAACAAGGAATTATGGATAAATTCCAAGGATTCATGGAAGAGAAAATTTTGCCATTCGCTACAAAACTGGGAAATCAGCGTCATATGGCAGCTATTCGTGATGGAATGTCAATCTTGATTCCATTAACGATCATCGGTGGTATTGCAATGGTATTGGCGATTCCTCCCGTACCAAGTGGTATAGAAAATACAAACTTCTTTTATGGCTTTTTATTAGCATGGCAATCATGGGCGGCTACCTATAACGCTACCTTAATGGTTCCTTATTACCTAACCATCGGTATCATATCAATTTACGTAGTTGCAGGGGTATCTTATCGTCTTGCAAAATCTTATGATATGGATGGCATCAATAACATGATAGCAGCTTTGCTTGTATTCTTATGTATTGCCGGTTTCCCTGATGGAGCTACCATTCAAGCCGGACAGTTAGGCGCCAGTGCAATGTTTACAGGATTATTGATTGCGATGATCGTTGTGGAAATCAATCGTATCTTTATAAAGAAGCATATTTGTATTAAAATGCCTGCAGCGGTTCCACCAAATGTAGCAGCACCTTTCAACGTACTTCTACCTTTGGCATTTAATGTTATTTTATTCTTAGGTTTGAATATGGTTAGTACTGAGCTTGTTGGTGGTGGACTTACTACATTGATTTATAAAGCATTCCAACCATTTATTTCAGCTTCCGGAAGCTTGCCAAGTATCCTATTGATCAACTTCTTGATGACAACATTCTGGTTCTTCGGTATCCATGGCGCAAACATGGTGTCTGTTGTAACTAGTCCGATCACTACCATGGGACTAGCATTAAATGCAGAAGCATATGCAAATAATTTACCTTTGCCACAGATCTTCTCAGGAGCAGTTAATAGCGTATTCGGAAATTGGATCACTTATACGGCAATGCTGATCGTAATGCTGTTGGTATGTAAGTCAGCACAAATGAAAAGTGTATCTCGAGTCGCTTTGATTCCTACACTATTTAATATCAATGAACCGATGATCTTTGGTATTCCAACAGTATTGAACGTCTTTACTTATATGCCATTATTGATTTGTTCTATGGTTAACTTCTCAATAGCGTATTTGTTAATGGATGCGAACATCATCGGACGCTTCTTTGTAACGCTACCATTTACGGTACCAGGACCATTACAGGCTTTCTTGGCAACCATGGATTGGAAAACCATCGTTGTTTGGTTTGCGTTGCTTGCGTTAGACTGCGTCATTGTGTTCCCATTCTTAAAAACATACGATAAGCAGCTACTTTCAAAAGAAAACGAAGAAGAAGCATAAAAAGGAACTCGGCTTGCTGGTAAGCTGAGTTCTTTCCTTAAGGAGGGAAAAAGATGGATATGGCATATATCTTACTCAAACAGATCTTGATCATGTTTTTCATTATGCTGATCGGTGTGCTCTTATATCGACATAAAAAAATAAGTATGCAAGGTACGAAAGAACTGGGAACCTTATTACTTTATATCGTGATTCCCATTGTGATCATTCAAAGCTTTTGTGTTGAATATACTAACGAGCGCATGACAGGATTATGTTGGTCATTTCTGTTATCTCTATGTTCTCTTATACTAGCGATGTTGGTATCTTATTTGATTTTCAAACGCAAAAGACCATTGGATAACTTTGCGGCATCTTTTTCTAATGCCGGGTTTATCGGCATTCCCTTGGTTCAAGCAACGATAGGAAAAGAGGCAGTGTTTTATATTGCTAGCTATATTGCATTATTGAATATATTACAATGGACCTATGGATTATTTGTGATGACAGGTAAAAAAGAGGGCATTCGGTTTACTAAGCTCATGGGTAATCCCATTGTAATTGCTGTTATTATAGGAATGATCATCTTCTTCTTACAACTTCCGATTCCTGAGCTTATACGAACAATGATGAGCTCTATGGCTGGTTTGAATACACCACTTGCAATGTTGATCAGCGGAGCTTATTTGGCACAGGTATCTTTTATTACGATGTTTCAGGATAAGCACTTGTTGTTTTCCAGTATCCTAAGGCTTTGTATCTTACCACTTATGACCTTTTTGTTATTGCTATGTGTTCCATTTGTCGATTCCTCTATTCGTCTTGCGATTTTGATTGCTGCCAGTGCACCAGTAGGTAGCAATATCGCCATCTTTGCATCTTTATATGATGCAGATTATCTTTATAGTGTAAAAACGGTTTGTCTTTCTACCATTTTGTCCATTGTGACGTTGCCACCACTTATACTGTTGGCTCAACAATTTTTATAGGAGGATATCTATATGAAATTAATCATAAATGCAGATGATTTTGCTTATACAAAAGGAGTGACACAGGGTATCATGGAAGGCTATCATCATGGTATCATTCGCTCCACTACCGTTCTTAGTAATATGCCATATCTTGCCTATGGTGCATCTCTTGTCAAAGATGCTGATGAATTGGGTATCGGTGTTCATTTAACCTTAACCTTAGGAGATGCTTTGACCCATGGCAAAACAATAACTACAAATGGCACGCATTTTAAAAGTAGGAAACAGTTTTATGAAGAATTGGATCATGTTGATTTACAAGAAGTCTATGATGAATTTGAAGCACAGATCGAACACTTTATCAAAGTAATGAATCGATGTCCGGATCATCTGGATTCGCATCATAGCGTACATGATGCCAAAGGGTTACTTGAGGTTTCGATAAAACTAGCCAAACGTTATCATATTCCTATGAGAAGATATGCAAACGCAATCTATGTTCCTGGATTTTATGGAGAAACTGCAACTGTAGATGATTTGATTGCCTTGATCTTACAACATAAAGATGAGGAAGCAATCGAAATTATGACACATCCAGGGTTCTGTGATTTAGAATTATATGAAAACAGCTCTTATCATACGCAACGAGTGGTAGAGCTTAGCGTTCTTTGCGATGAGCGTATAAAAGAGGTTCTTCATAAAGAGCATATCGATTTAACAAATTATAAGATGTTAAAAAGCCCCTTAGTCCTTTGATTAAGAGGCTTTATTGTGTTGTTTTTCTCGCAAGGAAGCGAATCTCAAGCTCGATATGAGCTTGTTGCGCTTCAAATGCTAATTGTTGAATGGCTTGTTTCAAACAGGCGGCGGCCATATCTTCCATAGGTAGTTCTACCACAGATAAAGGTGTTGACGCAAATTCTTCTAATTCAGAATCAGCATTTCCAACGGCAATCAATTCCATATCCTTTGGTAACTTACAGCCTATTTCTTTCAAATAGCGTAGGATACCGATTGCCTGATAATCAGATAATGCAAAAATGGCATCATAATCAAGCGGTCTGGTTTGAATGGCTTCATAAGCATCTTTCATGGTCATTTTACAATCAAGCTTAGAAACCTTGATATGCTTTGCTACACATGCTTTTTCAAATCCTTGTATCCTTTTCTTCATCCCGGGAAACAAGGACATATCTCCCACAAGTAAAGCATGTGTTCTTTGATGGGCGATAAACACCTCTGCAGCCAATTGACCGATGTTTTCGTCATTGACACAAACCGTAGAATAAACATCACTTGTTCGATTATAAAGTATGATAGGAATCGGAAAGGTCATTGACTCTAGATAAGCAATATCTGATGGACTTGCATTACAGATGATCGCTGCATGATAATTTCCAAACTCAGAAACAGTTGCGACTTCCTCGATATGATCGTTTTTATAAGGGTGAATCAAAAATTCACAACGTTTATCTTCTTTCAACATAGCTTCTTGAAGACCATGTAAAAATCTGGTCATGAGGCTAGCACGGAAATCACTTGACCAATAAACAGCAATGGTAATTTGATTCATTTGATGCTGATCTCTTAATCTACGAGCACTAACGTTAGGTCGATAACCAATCTCTTTCGCCGCTTTCCAAACTTTTTCTTGAGTTGCTTTAGAAATCTTACGAGTTTCGCTCTTTCCACCAATGACAATGCTGGCTGTGCTTGGACTAACACCTGCTTTTGCCGCAAGCTCTTTAATATTTGCCATAGAAACACCCTTTCTTTTACGTAGGTATTATATCGGTATTCGAAACGAAATACAAGTTTTTCTTTACAAACGTACAACGTTGTATTATAGTATAGGTACAACGATATACTAAAACGTTGTACTAACGAGAAAAAGGAGAAATAGAATGAAAAAAGTAAGGATTGGAGGAGGTCAAGGCTTTTGGGGCGATAGTCCGGATGCTGCCATTCATATGGTTAAAAACGGTGACCTCGATTATTTGGCATGTGATTATTTGGCAGAATTAACGCTAAGTATCATGCAACGACAAAAGAGAAAGGATCCCAAGGCGGGATATGCAAAAGATTTTCTGCACTTGATGGACGTGATTCAAGAAGAAGCATACCAAAAAAAGATCGGAATCATTACAAATGCCGGTGGTATGAATATCGAGGGTGCTGTTCAAGCATTGCATACACAAGCCAAAAGTAAGGGAATGACAGGGTATAAGATAGGCTATGTACTGGGAGATGATATCAAGGATCAAATAGATACTTTGATACAAGAAGGCATGGAATTTAGAAATATGGATGATGGTAGGCATATCAATGAAATCAAAGATCGCATTGTGAATGTCAATGTCTATCATGGCTATGAACCAATTGTCGAATGCTTACATCAAGGTGCTGATGTCGTCATAACTGGACGTGCAGCTGATTCTGCATTATTTCTTTCTCCGCTGGTAAAGGAGTTTGGATGGGCAAAGGATGACTATGATCAACTAGCAAGAGGTATCATGGTCGGTCATTTATTAGAATGTGGTGGACAAGGTTCTGGTGGTAACTTTGATTATGATTGGAGAAGTGTTCCGGATATGGACCAATTGGGATTTCCTATCGCAGAGATCAATGAAAAAGAACTTTATATTACAAAAGCTTCCAATTGTGGTGGTTTGATCAGTGAACAATCCGTGAAAGAACAATTCTTATACGAAGTACATGATCCTGCAAATTATCTAACACCGGATGTCAATGTGGATATTTCAAAGGCTACGATTCACCAAGTAAAAGAAAATGTGGTACAAGTTGATGGAATTCATGGAACTACAAGACCGGATAATTTAAAACTTTGTGTAGGCTATCATGCCGGCTATAAAGTAGAAACCTATTTAAGCTTTGCTTGGCCGGATGCTTATGAGAAGGCAAAATATGCTGCGGATATCTTGATGAAGAAGTTAAAACGCAAACACCTTAAGGCAGAAGAAATTCATATATCCTATGTTGGATTGAATGCATTGCATCTTGATGTAGCAGATATGTCAGAGGAAATGGTTCAACGAATGAATGAAGTTGTTCTTCGAATCGCTATTCGTACATTGGACAAAGAGGAAGCATATAAGATCATTCCTGAGATTTCACCAATGCAGTTAAACGGTCCTCCGCAAGCAAGTTTCTTTGGTGGAAGAGCTAAGGTTCATGAGGTAATTGGCTTATGGCCAACATTTATTCCAAGAGATGCTGTAAAGCTCAGTGCTCATATATTGGAGGTGAAATAATGTCAGAAATATATTTACATGAGATTGCACATGGAAGAAGTGGGGATAAAGGGGATACTAGTAATGTATGTGTATTCGCAAGAGATCCAAAAGATTATGAATGGATCAAAAAAGAGGTAACGGTGGAAAAGGTCAAGGAACATTTTGGCGATATGATAAAAGGGGATATCATTCGATATGAAGTACCATCTTTACATGGATTTAATTTCGTGATGCATCATGCTTTGGGTGGTGGAGCAACCTTATCACTTCGCTTAGATACATTAGGAAAGTCTATGGGAAGTGCATTTATGAGAATGAAGATTCATAAGGATGAAGATCATGAGTAAACAGGCATTAGAAAACTTAGTGGTATTAGATTTGACCAGAGTATTGGCAGGTCCTTATGCGACAATGATATTGGCAGATATGGGCGCAAAAGTCATTAAGATCGAAATACCCGGTAAGGGAGATGATACAAGAAGTTACGCTCCTTTTCAAAATGATGAAAGTATGTATTTTGCAAATTTTAATCGAAACAAACAAGGAATCACATTAAATTTAAAAAGTGAAAAGGGAAAAGCAATCTTTCGATCTTTGGTCAAACAAGCAGATATCGTTGTGGAAAACTTTCGACCGGGTGTCATGGAAAAGTTAGGTCTTGGTTATGATGACTTAAAAAAAATCAATGATCGCTTGATCTATGCATCCGTAAGTGGATTTGGTAGTTATGGTCCTTATGCAGATAGAGCAGGTTATGATATCATATCTCAAGCTATGGGAGGCTTGATGAGTGTTACAGGACAACCGATGGATGCTCCAACCAGAGCTGGTAATGCGATGGGAGATATTCTCGGTGGATTGAATCTTACCATTGGTATCTTGGCTGCGGTCCATGCTAGAAGTATTACAGGAGAAGGTCAAAAAGTAGATGTCGCATTGGTTGATTGTGTTGTTTCTTCCTTAGAGGCTGCGTTTCAACGCTATTTCAAATCAAAGGAAATACCTCCTCGCATGGGAAATCGTTATGCAGCTGTTGCTCCTTATGATTCTTATCGGGCAAAAGACGGATATTATGTGTTAGGATGTGGAAATCAAAAATTTTATGAAATCCTATGTCGTGATATTCTTAAACAACCACAATTGATCGAACATAAATTATTTTTGACACTTCAAGATCGTGTGTTACATCATGAGGAGTTAACACCGTATATAGAGGCGTGGTCAATAAAGTATACGGTAGAAGAGGCAGTGAACCTTTTGATGAGCTATGGTCTTCCTGCTGCTCCTATTTATGATTTGAAACAAATCAGTGAAGATCCTCATATCGCCCAGGCAAGAGAAATGTTAGTAGAATTAAGACATCCTGTCATTGGAGATATGAAGGTGAGTGGTTGTCCTATCAAATTAATGGGTACCAAACCGGAAATAAAAACACCGGCACCTACTCTTGGACAAGATAATATAAAAGTATTAGAAAAGCTTGGTTTTAGCATGGTACAGATAGAAGAACTTAGAAGAGAAAAAATCATATAAAAAAAGGGCTGTGACGATTGTCATGGCCCTAACTGTATTTGTCCTTAACGTTGCTTATAAATAAGATCTGGTTCTTTTTATATCCGTAACCAAATCTTCATCTGCATTTTTCATCTGTTAAGGAAAGGAATTCATCAATTCTATCCGCAGCGGTGTTTAAAGCACTTCTCCAAAAGTTGATATCACATAGATCAATACCCATGATACTTGCGACATCTTCTACATCCATAACAGTGGTTGCTTTTAACATCTCTTGGTATTTTGGTAAAAAGTCATCCTTCATCTCTTCATATTTTACAACCAAACCTCTAGCAAACAATCCACCAAAAGCATAAGGGAAGTTATAGAAGCTTAGATCCGCAGAGTAATAATGAGATTTGTTGATCCACATGTAAGGATGCAAATATTCTGGATCTAGACCATCACCATAAGCTTCTTTCTGTGCATGAAGCATGATATTCTTTAATTCATCTGCATTTAAGAATTCATTTTTTCTACGCTCAACGACTTCCTGTTCAAAGAGGAATCGAGAATAAATATCACACATGATCTGTGTGAGATCTTGTAGTTGATTTTCAATCAAAGCAATCTTTTCATCACCATGAGCGGCATCGATAGCAGCATTCATAATAATGTTTTCATTAAAGGTACTTGCTGTTTCCGCAACAGGCATAGAATAATCCCAATTCATTGGACGATGTTCTTCAATCATCATGCCGTGATATGCATGACCTAATTCATGTGCAAGAGTTACGATATCACCCAAAGAACCATCGAAGTTTGTTAACACACGACTTTGTTTTGCGAAAGGAAGATTCTCACAAAAAGCGCCGCCAACCTTTCCTTTATGTGGGAAGAAATCAATCCATTCTTCATCAAAAGCACGTTCCATCATATCTGCCATATCTTTCGCAAAAGGACGGAAATGATCTAGCAAATATGTTTTTGCTTCTTCTACGCTATATTTCTTGTTGCTATTTCCCAAAGGAGCAAACAGCTCATACCAAGGTAAGCCATGTTCATATCCTAACAAATCAGCCTTACGTTTCAAGTATTGTTGGAATTTCGGGAAGAATTCCTTCATTGCCGCAAACATAGCATCTAATGTTTCTTTTTTCATGCAAGATTGATGTAAGGTCATCATCAAAACAGAATCATAACCACGTAACTCACTTACTGTGTTTGCCTGTCCTTTGATACTATTCAATGCAAAGGCAATGGTATCTTTCACAGCCTCATAGCTTTTTAATTCTGCTTCATAAGCAGCTTTTCGTACTTCCTTATCAGCATCATAAGCCATATTTCGTATGTCAGATAGGGTAGTAGATGTTCCTTGATAAGTTACATCCATCGTTGATGTCACAAATTCTCTTAAATTGGACCATGCATTGCCTGCATTTAGATCCATCAAAGACAATACATTTTCTACCTCATCGGAAAGTAGATATTGTGCATCTCGTTTTGTTGTAGTCAATAGATATGCGTATTCTTTTAATAAATCATGCTGTTCAATCAATGCCTCTAAATCTTTTGTTTCAGCAATATAACGATTGAATCGTGAAATAGGTTCACTCATTTTTGATCCTAAGGCCATCAAACGACTGAGATAAGTAGAAGTCATTGCATCTGTTGTATCAGTGCTTTGACGTAAATTCATATAGGCACTCAGTGGATACATAAGATTACGATATGCTTCTAATCTGGTTAGTATTTCCACAAGTGTCGCTATTGTATCCGTTCGATTCAATTCTTTAGAAAAGTCTTGAATGGAATCAATGTAGTTCTCAAGTTTTTTGAAATCCTCTTGAAATTTTGGATCTTCATAGTCTTTATATAAGACAGATAGAGACCATTCTTTCATGTAACATACTCCTTCCTTATAAACAGCATTATTATATCACGTTCTTATGAGTTTATGCATCCTAAGCCTCTTTTCTTTTACGAGAATGCATGTAAATAAGATATCCTGTGAAAATCAGTACCATGCTGTAGGCAACCATGATAGGGAAGGATACTTCAATAGTTTCAAATAATGTAATAGAACCGAATAGAAAAAAGAAAAAGGAGCTGCCTACTTTCACACAATCTTCGCTCACATGAGAGAAAATCAATTTCCCGGCAAAAATGCCAATCAGATTCGCTAAAAACAGACCTAGTGCGCTACCCAAAAAAACCTGAAAGTGGGCATCCATGTGATCAGCGGCGAGCGCCACGGTAGCAAGCTGTGTTTTATCACCTAATTCAGCAAGCATAAAGGTAAGGGCAATGGATAGTGCAGGAATACGTAAAGCAATATGTTTGCCTTCGCCTTCTTCTTCAGATGTTTTTAAATTCCATAATCCAAAGCCTAAAAACATTGCGGCAGCAGCAAGTTTTACCAATCTGATCGGGATCAAATCACCTATGAGGTCACCCGCACATACAGATAGTGCAGATATCATGCCGATTCCCAATGCCATACCTATGACAACCGTTTTTACTCGATAACGATTGCATAAAGCCATTACCATTAATTGTGTTTTATCTGCCATTTCCGCAAGGAAAACCAAAAGAAACGTATGAAACATCATCATTATCACCAATATACTGTATGAGAAAAACGCAAGTAGTATGCGTAAAACAAGAGAAGCATAGAAAAAGGCTGATTTCTCAGCCTCTTTTATCTTAAGCTTCCATCATATAAGCCATAACCAACTTCATGGTAGCTTCCAATCCTTCATAATGAGTACGCTCCATTCCATGACTTGCATGAACACCTGGACCAATCAATGCACCACGTATATTATTACCACCTTTTAAGGCTGCACTGACATCACTACCATATTGTGGATAAATATCTACGGCATAAGGAAGTTCGTTTTTCTTCGCAAGATGGATCAGCTTATTGGTCATATCATAATCATATGGACCACTGGAATCTTTTGCGCAAATACTAACATCATATTCTGTACAAGCTAAATCTAAACCAATACAACCCATATCTACCGCAATCAGCTCTTTGATAGAGGAAGGAATCCATGCCATTCCATGACCTACTTCTTCATAACTACTTATCATAAATATCGTATCATAAGCAGGAGTCGCATTGGTATCTTTTAATTCTTTCAATACGCCAAGCAATGCGGCTACACTGATTTTATCATCTAGAAAACGTGATTTGATAAAGCCACTATCTGTAATTTGTACCTTAGGATCATAAGCAATAAAATCACCATTACAAATACCAAGGTTTTCTACATCTTCTTTTGTTTTTACTACTTCATCAATTCGCACTTCCATATGTTCGATGCTACGCTCTTTGCTGGCAGCATCCGGATATACATGAATGGCCGGTGATGTATTTAAGATCGTACCGGTATACACTCTTTGATCTCTGGTATAAATCTGACAATACTCGCCATCTAAAGTAGGAACGATCGGTCCTCCGACTTTCGTTAAAGCAAGAAATCCATTTGGTTTGATAGAACGTACCATCAAGCCTAAGGTATCACAATGAGCACAATAGCCAATGGTCTTCTCATTGCTTTTTCCTTTGACATAAATCAAAAGATTACCTTTTTCACTCTTGGATGTTTCATAACCTAACGATGTAGCTTCTTGTTCCACAAAGCTGATTGCTTTCTTTGTATAACCACTTGGGCTATCGATTTGTAAAAGCTCTTTCGCAAAATTCAATACATAATCCTTATTCATAAGTTCCTCCTGTTATATTGATTGATAAAGCTTATTTAGCTTGTTATCTAAGGTAAGTTTTCGCTCTAAACATGCGCATTTTTGATTTAATAATTCATCTTGTAACTGAATCAAGGAAGCAAGCCCTTTGTTTAGTTTCGCTTTGCTATCATTGATTTTGGAAAGCGCCATGAAATCAAATAGGACATTATCTAAAAAGATATCTGAAAATTTCAACCATTCATCCATTTGAACCTCAGGCAATTCGATATTGGAAACATCACGTAATTCCTTTTGAAATCTACGCATATCCTTTTGAATCTGCGCAATGCTTTGTTGTGCTTCATCAACATGGGAATGTTTGATCATAGAAGATACCATTCCACCACCGGCGATATCATAAATGCCCCAAGAGGAAGCACTATCTAGTTCTCGAACCGCATGTTTTAGTTGATCTGTCACCACATAACTTGCTTCAATTGCTTCTTGAAGTTCTTTTTCTAACATTGTTTCTTGTTCAAGCTTATCATATAGTTGTTGTACTTCTTCTTTTTTAGGTCCTTTTAAAGCTTCTTCTTTTTGTAGACGTTGTAACGCTTCTCGTATTGCATCCTCTTGTGATATTTCTTCTTCACAATGTACTAATTCTTCATTAATGAGGGCTGTTTCTTCTTGTAATTGTTTGAGATATAAGGCTGCCTGTAAAGCCTCTTGTTCCTCTTTGATCAAACGTTCTTCTTTATCTTTGGCAATCCATGCCATAATACTGGAAAAAGAAGCATGCTTTAGTTTCTCTACATCCTTATTTTCCTTCTTTACCATGGCATAAGCTACCTCTAGCTTCGCATTATTTTGTTCAAAACGTTTCTCTAATTCTCTTTGATAATCCTTCATTGATTCGATTTTCGCAAGTCGATGCTTTAATTCAGCGATTTCTTTGTTCATAAGAATCCTCTTTTCTGTATTATTTACTGATATAAATACCATCTAGATCATCAATTTCTTTTACCTTAACACGAATAACTTCTTGTAATGAGCTAGGGATATTTTTCCCTATATAATCAGCTCTGATAGGAAGTTCTCGATGACCTCGATCTACCAATACAGCCAATTGAATTTCATTGGCTCTACCAAAATGCATGATCGCATCCATGGCGGCACGCACAGTTCTGCCTTTGAATAACACATCATCAACAAGGATGACTTTTTTATTTTTTACCGGCATCTCCAGATCGGGGATCGGATAAGCATCTTCTAAATCATCTCTCCAATGGCTGACATCAAGAGCGTAACATGGTACCTGACAATTTTCGATTCCCGCAATCATATCCGATAAGCGTTTTGCCAGAATTTCACCACGTGTCTTGATACCGACAAATACCAGGTCTTCAACACCTTTGTTATGCTCAATGATTTCATGTGCGATTCTTGTCATTGATCGTCGCATACCGATTTCATCTAATATTTCTTTTGTTTCCATAAGTCCTCCTAAAACAGATCCAGCAATTCTTCCTTGCTCATGCTGGTAATGATACCTTCATTATTGGAAATGATGGATTCACTCAAATCCTTTTTTAGATCCTGTAAATGCAAGATTTTTTCTTCGATCGTATCTTTTGCGATAAGCTTAACTACCTGCACGTTGTTATGCTGACCAATACGATACGCACGATCGGTAGCCTGATTTTGAGCTGATACATTCCACCAAGGATCAAAGTGGATAACCACCTCTGCACTCGTTAAATTCAATCCGGTTCCTCCTGCTTTCAAAGAAATCAAGAAAACACTGGTATCATCATGATTAAATGCATTGACCATTTGTTGTCGCTTCAGCTTCGGTGTGGATCCTTTCAAAAGGTAGTAAGGAATATCACTTGCGACCAGCTCTTTTTCCAATAATGCTAACAAACTTGTAAATTGTGAAAACAACAGGATCTTCTTATGGGAAGCTCGACAGGATTCGATATACTCCATACATGCCGCAATTTTTGCACCGACACCTTGATAGTTTTCATATAATAATCTTGGATCACAGCATAACTGACGAAGTCTTGTAAGCATGCTCAATACCATGATTTTGCTCTTGTTGACACCTTGCTGTAAAAAGCTTTCTTGTAGCTCTTCTTTCATCATCGCAACATTGGCAAGATATAATTTATTCGCTTCTTCATCCAATTCTACCAGCATCGTATGTTCCATTTTTGCTGGTAGCTCTTTTAATACATCTTTTTTCACACGTCGTAAGATAAATGGTTCTACCAATCGTTTCAATTCTTTTAATGTCACCGGATCATTTTCTTTTACGATAGGATATTCAAAGAACTTTTTGAAATAAGCATAAGAATATAAATATCCCGGCATTAAGAAATCAAAAATGCTCCAAAGTTCCGCAAGGGAATTTTCAATCGGGGTTCCTGTTAACGCAAATCGATGAATGCTATTGATTGCCTTCACACTGGTTGCGTTTTTGGTATTATGATTTTTGATATATTGAGCTTCATCCAAAATCTGATAAGTAAAGTTTATAGATTCATATGCTTCCACATCACGTTTCAAATAATCATAAGAGGTGATGATGACATCATAATCTTGACAGTGTTCGATCTTGACCTTACGCTCTTCACTACTTCCGGTAATGATCAATGCGGTTAGATTCAAAGAGAATTTCTCAATCTCACTTTGCCAGTTTAAAATCAACGAGCTTGGACATACAACCAAAGAAATGCTTTCAGGATGTCTTGCTTTCTCATCTTCTAATAAGGTGATGATCTGTATCGTTTTACCGATTCCCATATCATCCGCAAGAATACCGCCGAAGCCATATTCAGCCATTGTCTTTAACCAACGAAAGCCCACTTTCTGATAATTACGCAATATGGATTTTAAACTATCCGGTACTTTATAATCGGCATCTTGTACATTACGAATGCCACGCAAGATATCTTTGAAGCTGGAATCACGATCCACCTTGATCATATTGACTTCTTTCATACTATTGTCCAGATAAAGAGAACGATATTTTTCTACCTTAATGGATCCACTACTGATTTCTTGTTCCTTTACATGCATGCCATCTAAAATACTGCTAAGTTCTGATAAGGCACTATCCTCTATATTCACAAAAGAACCGTTTTTCATACGATAATATTTTTTGTGAAGACGATAACTTGCTAAAACATCTTGTAGTTCATCAATTGGGAAATCTACGGTATCAAAATTAATTTCCAACAAATCACTTTCGATACGAACCCCCATACTGATATTGACACTATCTCTGATTTCCAGCTTCTTAAATTTATCTGTTGCATAAATATCACACATGCTATTTAATTCTTCAAAGCCATGTTGTAAAAACTCATATACGGCATCTTGAGAATGTTCGATATATGCGATACCCTCATTGGCATCAATACGTGTCATATATTTTGTAAAAACAAGACGAACAGCAATTTCTTCATTGAAATTACGAGATGTAGAAAGCATGTCACAAGAGAAGGCGTTGTATTCTTCTTTCCCATATTGATAAATCAATTTCGCTGAAATGACATTGCTCTTAGGCATATCGATATAGACCTTACATTCCAAAGGTAATGGTGCAAATTCAGATATATCCACTCCATGAAAGGGAATCAAAGATCGAATATTCACCAAAACATTATTATAAAATCCCGGCATCAATTCTTTAGATATACTGAATGGACCTTTCTTTTCCAACATCGCCTTTAAAAACGGCGCAGCCTTTTGCGTATAGATTTCATCACAACGATATAAGATATTGTCCTTTAAGATATAACTATGCATTCTACCCTCTAATACACGATATTCAAGGGATGGTAAGGATATTTGATAAAGCTGTTTCTCATCCACTTTGATATCCAGTTGAAAATCAGGATTATGATCTACGAATTTTACATTGATCAGATTTTTTTCCTTACGTCGATACATGACTTCTTTCCCTTGATACATAGTGAAAAAATCATCTAGTGCATCTTTGGTCAAACATAAATTTCTAGCCTGTGGCGCACTTTTTAAAGCCTCTTTGCTTTGAAAGTAATACGTATCATGCTCATGTGAGCGTAAAAAACGAATCAAAGGAATGCTTTCTTCATCAAAGCTGTATAGATTATGAAGAAATTCCAGTTCTTTACCATAACTTTTTTTAATATTATGCTCAATATCATATAAAAACTGTACGATATCTTTGATGATATATTTCTTTGCATTACCGATTTTTAATGTTACAGCCATGATCCTTTTTTGTCTCAGTTCAAATACAGGTTCCAAATGTACCGCATTTTTAAGGTTCATAGCCAAAGAAGTATAAACAAGCTGTTCCTCATATTCATTCATCAAACGAATGGCAACGGGATCCTGTATTGTTTGTATTGGTGTTTCCTCTAGCTTTTTATTTTCCTGATCACTTTGTACCTTTAATAATACCGCAACACAATGTGCACAACTGATAAAATTCTGTTGATGTTGAGGACAATTACAAATATGTGCTCTTACCAAAAAATCATCCTTATCCACAGACATATTTACTTCAAAATACTGTTTTTCATCCTTGATCGTTGCGTTGATCAAAATGATCTTATCATTAGAAAAATCATCAATATCAAGTGATACGATGGCATTTTCTTCCATTAGTTGTTTTCCTTTTTCAAAGGTTTCTTCATTGATCGCAAAATCCTTAATTTGCGCTGTTGTAAATTCCATGGGATCACCTAGCTTTCCATTATCTTATTGTATCATTTTTTATAGGAAAATGCTCTAGTTTATTGCACAATGCTTTAGAAAATACGTAGTTACAAATTCATTCAAAAGAGAAAAAAAGCAGTATTCTTATGAATACCGCATAGTATAACATCAATCGATTTTTTCAAAGACAGCTGCCGGAGCACCACATACAGGACAGATATAATCTTCTGGTAGTGGATCCCCTTCATAAATATAACCGCAAATTGTACATCTCCAGCCTTTCTTTTCCGTTTTTGCCTGATAACTGGAAGCATTCTTTGGCGTTGTACCATTTTTTACTTTATGATAATAAGCATAGGTCATGACCTCTTCTTGGCTGATGACATCGCAATCGATGACTTCTCCAATAAAGATGACATGGGTTCCGATATCTAATTGATGAACGACCTTACAAGTATAGTAGGCAGCGGTATGTTCAGTTAAATAAGGAATGTTTTGGATATCTCGTTTACTTGCGATACCTTCATACTTTTCATGATCTTTACTAGATTGAAATCCAAAGCGTTTGATGGTATCCATTGGTACATCCTGTGTCAAAGCAACGGCGTTGAATTTCCCGGAAGCCTCGATTACTTGTTTGGTATAGTTGTCTTTATTGACGGCAACCGATAACTGTATCGGAGATGCTGTTACTTGATGTAAAGTGTTAACTACACAACCTGCATCTTTGCCTTCAAAGTTGCTGGAAATGATATATAAGCCATAACTTAGTTTGAATAATGCTGTTTCGTTCATAATATCCTCCTTCTTAAGAATTATTCTTATCTTTATGTATATAGTATGCTCTGATTTTATAAAAAAGTACAGCTATTTGCTTCTTTTCATCATCAATTGCATAAAATTATAAGAATTCATTCAATTATTACGCTTTGTTTACATCGCATTCACAAAATAGGGACAAAATTCCAGTATGATATGCTCGTGCCAGGGGCATAAATGAAGATGAAAAAGGAGAACGAAATGAAAAAAAGAATGAGTATCGTGATGAGTGCAATTCTTGGATTGACGTTGATGGCCGGTTGTTCATCAAGTTCAGCAAAAGAGGATATTACCATTGCATTTTTGCCAAATGAGGATAGTGCTCAGCGAAGTGAAGAGGCATTTGATATGCTGAAAGAAGAAGTTCAAGCAGCTTTGGGAGATGCGTACAATGTTAAAATTGCGGTATTAGATGATTATTCTGCAGTAACCGAGGCAATGTTATCAGGTACAGCACAAATTGCATGGGAAAGTGGTGGAACTTTTGCGACGACCTATTTAAAAAATGATAAAGTACTACCTATCTTAAGCTATGGACCAAATGGTGATCCAGAACAATCAGGATATCGTGCTTATATTGCGACAAATGCAAAAAATAAAGGCGATTTTGAAGGGAAAAGCAGAGAAGAAAAACTTGCACAGTTGAAAGGAAAATCCTTTAGCTTTGTATCCGCAACCAGTACCAGTGGATGTATGGTACCTACACAATCTTTATGGGGCATCTTTGGTGATGAAGGATCTAAGGATGTAAGCGATAAGGAACAAATTAATGTGAAAAATGCGGATAACGGTGGTTTATTCTCAGATGTACAATATGGTGGAAATCATCCGGGTTCCGTTACGTTGATCGTTCAAGATAAAGTATATGCCGGAGCATATTGTTGTAATTATGCAGAGGGTTATGAAGATGACTTGTATGTCATTGATGAACAATTCGTACCTAATGGACCAATGTGGGTAAATACCGAGGTGTTGGGAGAAGAAAATGTGAAGAAATTAACACAACATTTTACCGGACTGACATCTGAAACTGCGATCAATAAGGATTTCTTCAGTAAGGATAAAGGGTTTTTCTTTGAGGCAGAGGATGATACAACAAATTACAAATTCTTTCAAACAGATGTAGATCGTTATCAGTTCATTATTGAAATGGCGAAAGATCAACAGAAATAGATAGGAAAAGATCTTCGGATCTTTTTCTTTTATAAAATAATTGAGTTATTACCAAGGCTTAACCTCGCTTTAACAAATCATGGAAAAGCTTAGGCTATAATGCTAGTGTGTGATAAAGGAAAAGGTGAAGTTATGAGAAAAGAAATCTTAAAAGTAGAGCATATATCGAAAACATATCAACCCAATGCGGTCAAAGCGTTAAAGGATGCGTCATTTACGCTTCATGAAGGAGAGCTAGTGAGTGTCATAGGACCAAGTGGTTCAGGAAAAAGTACATTGCTTCGTTGTATGAATAGGATGATCGATACCAGTGAAGGAAACATTTATTTTCTGGGGCAAGATGTTACGAAAGCGAATAAAAAGGAAATACGAGAAATCAGAAGAAATATCGGTATGATCTTTCAACACTATAATTTAGTATATCGTCTAAATGTATTGGAAAATGTGTTACATGGTAGATTGGGGTATTATCCGGCTTGGAAGAGTGCTTTAGGTATGTATCAGGATCAAGATGTGGAAAAGGCAGCACAGTTATTAGAGTTGCTTGGCTTAAAGGATCGATTATATGATCAATGTTCTATGTTATCAGGTGGCCAAAAGCAGCGAGTAGGGATCGCCAGAGCATTGATACAGGACCCTAAACTTGTGCTATGTGATGAACCGATTGCATCTTTAGATCCTCAATCAAGCAAGGTGATCATGGAATATCTTCACGATATCGTTAAAACAATGAATATCCCTTGTATCGTGAATTTACATCAGGTGGATGTGGCTCTTCATTATTCAGATCGTATCATTGGCATGCATGAAGGAGAAATCGTTTTTCAAGGGAAGCCAAAGGAATTGACCAATGAGATGATCGAGCGAATCTATGGAGTATCCATAAGTGAATTGATCGGTAAGGTAGAGGAGAGTGGCGCATGAGTTATTTTGTGAAAAGAAGAAGGCATTTATTATTTCTTGTATGTATGGTCATTGTATTTTTGTTTTTAGCAACCTTACGTTTAGAAATCAATTGGCTTTCGATCTTGATGAATGCAAGGACGTCTTTTGATCGCTTTATGGTAGAGTATATTCCATTGGATGTTTCTGAATTATCTTCACAGTTATATCAGCTATGGATTACGGTTGTCATTAGTATTGCCGGTGCGTTTGTCGGTATGGTTCTTGCGTTTTTTTCTTCCTTGGCATTATCTAAGCATACAGGAAAACATAAGGCATTGACCTATGTAGTGAGAAGTTTTGCGTCTTTTACCAGAAACATTCCGGAAGCTGTTTGGGCAATCTTATTGATCCCGTTTTTATGGTTTGGGGAGTTTCTTGGGTTTCTTGTTATGTGTATCATCTCATATGGCTTTTTGACTAGAACCTTTGCGGATGAAATAGATGAAGCAAATAGCAATTGTCTTGAAGCATTGAGTGCCACCGGTGCAGGTTATTGGCAAATCGTATTTCATGGTGTGATTCCCGAAACAATGCCATCTTTGATATCTTGGAGCTTATATGCAGCGGAAAACAATATTCGAAGTGCAACGGTAGTTGGCATGCTTGCGGGCGGTGGAATCGGTTGGTTGATGGGTGTGTATAAAGGCTTTTATCAAATGCATCTTATGGCAACAAGCATCGTATTGATCGTTCTTGTGGTCATTTTGACAGATCAGATATCAACTCAGATCAGAAAGAGGTTATTATAATGGAAACATCTATGACATTACAGAAACAAACATCTACGTTACAAAGGAAAAAAAGAGGCCGGTATCGTATCAAACAGGTGGATAAAACTTCTCGTATGATATTAGGAATTCTAGTTGTTTTTGCATTTGTTTTTCTTTATTTTATTACGGTTATGTGTGAATATCGTTGGGATCAGGTGCGCATTGATTTTATTTTAGAAATCTTACCAAAGTTTGTTGATTTCTCACAACTATCTTCCTCTTTTTGGCAAAGTATCGGTTATTCTTTGATCAATACGGTGTTATTGAGTGTGGTCACTACGCTTCTTGGGGCTATGATTGGATTGTTTCTTGGTCTTGGCGCAGCCAGAAATTTATCTCATCCTTTTATATCCAATGTGATTCGTGCATTTGCGGGATTTATTAGGGCAGTACCTACGATCATTTGGGCAATCTTGTTTGTATCAGGATTTGGTTTGAGCGCTACTACTGCAATTGTCGGGATGTCATTTCATAGCATTGCGTATTTTATCAAATCCTATTCTGAGGCTTTTGAAGAGGTAGAGGAAGGAACATTAGAGGCAATGCGTGCTACCGGTGCGAATTGGTGGCAGATCGTAACCAGTGCGATTCTTCCATCTTCATTCACCAAAATGATATCTTGGGTTGCGATGCGTAGTGAAATGAATTTTGCGGCTGCGGTTATCATTGGACCTGCAGTCGGTGTACCGGGAACGATCGGTTCCATTTTAAATCAATGCTCAAGAGCAGGTGATTATGGGGGCCTTGGTTTATGTGTGTTGACGATTTTTCTAACAGCATTGGTGTTTGAAGTGATGATTACCAGATATAAACAAAAAACCATTGTAAATGCATCTTAAGAGAAGGTCGAAGGATCTTCTTTTTTCTTATGATCAGAAATGTGTTTTTTTCGTTAACGCTAAATAAAACAAAACATTTACCTTCTGTTAACAGAAAATACAAGTAATCAAGGTACACTAAGCCTGTACACAAGGAGGATATGATGAAACGAAAAGAGCGTACACAGATTCTGGTTCATTGTCGAGGATCATTCTTACGGAAATGGGCAAAACGTCTGGAAGAAGAAGCAGAGATGAAGATGATAGAAGAGCCTAGCATGGGTCTGGTGATGATCCAAATGCGAGAAAGCGGGAAACAGTCATTGTTTTATCCCGGTGAGATTTTGGTTTCTGAAGCAAAAGTGGAATGCAAGGGGATCGTCGGTATTGGTATCCTCACCGGAAATGAGCTTCAAAAGGCATATGATCTGGCGGTAATCGATGCTGCTTATGGTGCAAGATTAGCGCCTATTCAAGATTTAGAGAAAGATTTGATGAAAGAACAAAAGCGACAGATGGAACAAAAGAAGATGCAAATGCAGAAGATTTTAGAAACAAAAGTGAACTTTGAAACGATGGATGTATAAGGAGAGCAATGATGAAATTTGATATGGTGTTTGATGTACAAAAAGCATTTCGTAAGGTAGTAGAAGCATTTTCTTATCCCGGTGATATCGTTTCTTTTCAAGAAGAGGGAAGGTTTCTGGAAGATGTTGATGGCTGTTATCCAGCTACCATGATCTTAATGCATATGTTGTTAGATACGGATACAAGCTTTGGGGTGGACAGTGTTGATGATCAGCTGGCACTTCAATGTAGTAAGATGACACATGCACGAAGGGTTTCTTTTGATAAAGCAGATTATATCTTTGTGACAAAAGAGCATCCACAAAGACTTGCGGAAATCATAGAAGAGGCGAAAGAGGGAACTTTGGAAAATCCACATCAAAGTGCGACCTTCATTATAGAATGTGAGCAATTGATACAAGATGGGGATCTTATATTGGAGGGTTGTGGGATCTTAGATGAAAAACGAGTTACGATCCAAATGGAGGAGGCATGGCTTGATGCAAGAGAGAAAAAAAATCACGAGTTTCCTTTAGGAATCGATATGATCCTAACGGATGTATTTGGCAATGTTATGGCATTACCAAGAACAACACGGATCAAGAAAGGATGAACAAGATATGGCATATGTAGCAGTTAAAGGTGGACAACAGGCCATTGAAGAAAGCATACGACGTTTAAAATATGAAAGAGTAAAGGGTGGAAAGCTTGCAGATGTTAAAACGATCCAACAAAGTATGAGACAATTGATCGATCAAGTTATGAGTGAGGCGAGTTTGTATTCTACTGAATTGGCATCCATTGCGATCAAACAAGGAGAAGGTTCCATGGAAGAGGCAGTATTTTTGCTTCGTGCCTATCGTTCTACCTTACCTAGAAAATATTACTCTATGACTGTAGAAAGCGAAGATATGGAAATAGAACGAAGGATATCGGCGGCTTTCAAAGATATTCCTGACGGTCAAATACTAGGAACGACTTATGATTACACCCACCGATTACTTGATTTTGATTTGCGTAAAGAAAAAGAAAAGGATATCAAGAAATTTTGTAAGGAATTTATGAAGACAAAGCCGGGGATATTGCCTAAGGATATGAAAATGACCAAGGTGAGTGAGCATCTTCGTCAAGAAGGCTTGTTACCAAAACGGAAAAAGGATGATACACCTCCTAAGGATACGACCAAGCAGATGTTAAGCTTTCCTACTGTACGAAGTGAACGTCTTCAGATATTAACTCGAGGAATGACCCAGGCAGTGACAGCGCTTGGCTATGCATCTTTACGAGGATATGGTGTTGTCCATCCTACGGTAAGTGAACTTCGTGTCGGTATGCTTCCGATTTACATTCAAGATCCCTATGGTAGTGAAAAGGAAGAAGATAGCTATTATATCGGATCCTTTAAAGCTAGCGAAGTAGAAAGTTTGATTCCTGTTACAAAAACAAATCAAGAGGGGCAACATGAACTAGAATTTCAAATCGGTTATGGGATGTGCTATGGGCAAAACGAGACCAAAGCCATTGCGATGAGCATTTTAGATCAATGTTTGGAAAGTGAGGATAAACGTTTTGCGGTCAATGATGAGGAATTTGTTTTGTATCATATTGATTCTGTAGAGGCAACCGGTTTTATTTCGCATTTGAAACTACCACATTATGTAACTTTCCAATCCAAATTAAACAGTATGCGAAAGACGAAAAAGGAACGAAGCGATGAAAAAGAAATATAATTTTGCTTTCTTTGATGAAGGCAGTAAACGTGAAATCAGAAGATCTATCTTAAAGGCAATCAGTATACCGGGGTATCAGGTACCATTTGCTTCTAGAGAAATGCCGATTGCAAGAGGATGGGGTACCGGAGGTATTCAGTTAACACTGTCTTTGATCGGACAAAAGGATATCGTTAAGGTAATCGACCAAGGAAATGATGAGAGTGTCAATGCCATTAGCATTAAAAATCTGATTACAGAAACAACAGGTGTGGAAGTGACCATAGATACGGAAAAGGCGACGTTGATTCAATCTCGTCATAGGATTCCTGAGGTGCCACTCACAAGAGATCAGATTTTAATTCTACAAGTACCGACGCCCGAACCTCTACGTGATTATGAAGCAAGCGAACAAATCACCAAACGTTTACATGGTGAAAAAGAATATACCGGTGCTTGGTTATTGTTGTTTGAACAAATTATGAAGTTTGATGATATGACAAGTGGTGCAGATCATCCTGTGATGGTAAATGATCGCTATGTAATGGCACCATCCCCGATTCCAAAATTCGATAATCCGAAAATAGATCATAGTGAGGCTTTGATTCTATTAGGGGCAGGGCGTGAGAAAAAAATCTATGCTGTTCCACCATATACAAAGGTCGTATCTTTAGATTTTGAAGATAAGCCATTTCAGGTAGAATCCTTTGAAGGAAAGAAATGTTGCCTTTGTGGCGCAAGTCATGTTTATTTGGATGAATTCATTCATGAAAGTGATGGTACGACCAGCTATCAATGCAATGATACCAGCTATTGTTTAAAACGAAGAAACGAGAAAGGATAACACCATGGAAACAGAACAACCAATGATGAGAGTCGTCAATCTGAATCGACAATTTGGCGATGGCTGTGCATATTGTAAAAATCATAAGCACGAGCTGAAGGGAAACTATTGTCCTAAGTGTGGAACGGTTTATGCTTGTCAGGATATAAGTTTTGAGGTATATGATGGGGAAATTTTAGGGGTCGTAGGAGAAAGTGGCAGTGGAAAATCTACCATGATGCAATGTTTGTATTTTGATCAACAGGTAAGTGATGGTGCTTGTTATATCAAAACATATGAACAAGGAGAAACGAATATATTCACTCAAACATCGCAACAACAGCGTTATATTCGAAATCATGTATTGGGGATGGTATATCAAAATCCCTATCTTGGATTAAAAATGAATTTTTCCAGTATTGCGAACATTGCCGAGAAACTCATTGCGGCCGGAAATCGCAATGTAGCCTTTATGAAACAGCGAGGGGAAGAGCTTTTAAATGAGGTGAAAATTCCTTTATATCGTATGAAGGATGAACCTAGAACCTTTTCAGGAGGGATGCAACAACGTGTACAAATTGCAAAGGCCCTCAGTAATCATCCGCCGATTTTATTACTTGATGAGGTCACAACAGGGTTAGATCTTTCCGTACAAGCAAATGTCTTGGATCTAATCAAGCAGATACAACGTGAACTACATGTATCTATGATCGTGGTATCTCATGATTTAGGTGTGATCAAGATGCTTGCGGATCGTACCATCGTTATGCTGAATGGAAAAATCATTGAAGAAGGTCTAACCGATCAAATCATGGAAGATCCTCAGCATCCATATACCCAGCAGTTGGTATATTCATTATTATAAGGAGCAAACTCATGATAGCAATCATAAATGGACAAATCGTATTAGAGCATAGTATCTTACAGGATCATGTCCTGTTAATTGAAGATGATAAAATATTCGATATCATCCCCAAAGAACAATTTCATCAGGATCAGGTAGAGGAAGTCTATCATGCTTATGGTGGATATATCACACCTGGCTTTATTGATATTCATAGCGATCATATCGAAGCAATGGCTGCTCCACGTCCAAGTAGTGTTATGGATATGGAACTAGCTGTTTATGAATTTGAAAAAGAATGCTGTACGCATGGAATTACGACCATGTTTCATTCCGTTAGTATTTGGGAAGGGGTTGGCGCATCTCCTATGCGAAAACCGGAAAATGTCAAAAAGCTGGCTGATATCATCGAAAAAAGCCACTCTCAGTTACATTTGATCCATCACCGTTTTCATATGCGTTTTGAAATCGATAACATTGCGCAATTTCCGTTGATGATGGAATATTTAAAGAAACAACGAGTACATCTGATTTCTTTTATGGACCATACACCGGGACAAGGACAATACCGCAACATTGAGATATATCGCTCTTATGTTCGCAATAGCAAAAAGCTTAGTGAACAGCAGGTAGAGGAAGAAGTAAAGCGTCGAATGGAGAGTGAAAAGCTGACCATTGATCATATCAAAGAAGCCGCTACATTGGCCAAAGAACAAGGTATATCCATCGCTTCACATGATGATGATACCATAGAAAAACTGGATATCGTCAAAGATTTCGGAGCAACGATCTCAGAATTTCCGATCACATTGGAAGTCGCAGCTGAAGCAAAAAAACGTGGGATGTTTACGGTAGTAGGCGCACCGAATATTTTGTTAGGTGGTTCCCATTCCGGCAATATGAATGCAGCAGATGCCATTGAAGCAGGTGTCGCAGATATTTTATGTTCCGATTACTATCCTGCAAGTCTTCTTCATGCTGTTTTTCAAATGGTAGAACGAGGCCAAACGTTAACGGATATGGTGGCAAAGCTAACCATTCAGCCTGCCAGAGCAACTGGAATAGACGCTATCACCGGTTCTATCGAGAAAGGAAAAAAAGCTGATTTATTGATCATTACCACCTTACCAAATCATCTACCGGCCATTACGGATGTCTTTGTGGATGGAAAATGCATTGAACAGCATCATTATAGGGTATAGTCAATGAAACTAAAAAAAGAGGTCACGATCGAAGAAGATTGTATGATTCAAGATAGCAACTTTGGTGTCTATACTAAGGTTGGGGCACACTCGACTTTACAACATGTTAGGATGGGGGATTATTCTTATTGCGAACCGTATACCATGATTCAAAATACCCATATTCATCGGTTTGTGGATATTGCAAGAAATGTAAGGATCGGAGCTACACAACATCCATTATCACGTGTCAGCGATCATCACTTTACCTATCGACGTTTTATGTATGATATGGCACATCAAGATGATGAGGAATTTTTCAAACAACGAGAAGATACCATTACCACGATAGGAAATGATGTGTGGATCGGTCATGGAGCAATCATTGAAGCCGGTGTTCATATTCAAGATGGTGCAGTAGTAGGAAGTGGAGCAGTGGTGACAAAGGATGTACCGCCTTATGCAATCGTTGCAGGGGTTCCGGCAAAAATTCTTCGTTATCGTTTCACCAGACCACAAATCGAAGCTCTGCTTGATATTCGCTGGTGGGATTGGCCTGATGATCTTCTTCGTGCACGTTTTGATGATTTTCTGATGGATATTGATGCATTTATCGTGAAATATAAAGGAGGAAATGAATATGAAGAGTGATCATCTTTTAGAAATCAAAGGATTAGAAAAGACCTTCCATATGTATGTAAATAAAGATAAGGTCATTCATGCTTGTCAAGGAATTGATTTGTCTATTCGAAAAGGCGAATTTATCGGAATTACGGGTAAAAGCGGAAGTGGTAAATCAACCATATTAAAAGGAATCTATCGTACCAATTTACCACAAAAAGGTAGTATCCTATATGATAGTGAACGCTATGGTGTGATCGATCTTTGTTTGGCAACTCCTCGTCAAATGATTTATTTGCGAAAACATGAAATCGGTTATGTATCCCAGTTTCTTCATATCATGCCTAGAACAAGCGCAAGATCTATCATTGAGCATGCGGTCATGGAAATGGGAAAATCCAAGGAAGATGCACAACTTGAGGCAGAGCATATGTTAAAGCATTTTGAGCTAGATCCATCTTTATGGGATTTATATCCAAATACGTTTTCTGGAGGCGAAAAGTTAAGGTTGAATATAGCGGCAGCTATGGTAAAAAAACCTAGACTATTACTTTTAGATGAGCCAACGGCAAGTTTGGATCCTTCTAGCAAACAAAAGGTTAGAGATCTGATCGAACAATTAAAAAAAGAAGGAACGACCATGCTGGGCATCTTTCACGATTTAGAATTCATGGAGGGGCTATGTGATCGTGAATTCAATATGCAACAGGGAATGATCGCATGAATCCTTTTGATTTACACCTTCACTCCAACTATTCGGATTCGGATAAATCAATATCCGATCTGTTGCAGGAAGCTAGGGATAAGCAAATGAAGGTCATATCGATCAGCGATCATGATACGTTGAAGGCTTATGAGGAATTGAAAGATAGGAAACTACCTTGTTCTATCGTGAAGGGAATTGAATTATCTACTTTTGATGGGGAAACGGGATCACAGGTTCATATATTAGGTTATGGCTTAGGAGAAGATACCTCACATATCGAAAGATTGTGTCAGTCAACACTTTATGAAATGCAAAAGCGATCATTGTGGCAAATCAATCAATTACTTCAACATGGCTATGAATTTGATCCCAATGAGGTTTTTACCTTAGCGAAAAACAGCACCTCTATATATAAGCAACATATCATGCAAGTTTTGATTCAACATGGGTATAGTGATACCATATATTCAAAAGTTTATCGTTCTCTATTTAAAAACGGTGGTATTTGTGAAAAACGTATTTCACTTCCTGATCCTGAGTCCGCAATTCAAGCGATTCACCAAGATGGGGGCATTGCGATTTTAGCACATCCTTTTATCAGTCATATCGATCATGAACTTCAGCGCTTTGTAAGAATGGGAATTGATGGTGTCGAAAGTGGACATAGTTCCCATACAGCAGATCAAAGAGCCTATTTACATGAAAAAGCATTGCGTTATGAGCTATTGGAAAGCGGAGGTAGTGATGATCATGGAACCTATGGAGAAGAACCTAAGATGGGATGTTATCCTTTATGGCAAGGAGGAGAAGAATTGTTATGCAAAGTGAAATGTTGGAGATAGCTAAGGCATTGGTGCTACAATGTGGAATGTATTTAAAAGAAGATCATGAGCTAAGCATAGAGGAAAAGGAAGGAATTGCTGATCTTGTGACAAATCAAGATCGTAAGATAGAAGCTTATCTTATCGAACGGCTTTCTCAACATTATCCAACACATCGTTTTTTAAGTGAAGAAAGCAGAGTAGAAGATGGTGAAGATCTTTGGATCATTGATCCGATCGATGGAACGACCAATTATATCACCTCACATAGAGATTTTGCGATATCATTAGCTTATTATCATCACCATAAACCGGTATTTGGTATCGTATATGATGTCATGCGAGAGGAGCTCTTTGTCGGAATCAATGGAGAAGGTGCTTATCTAAATGGGGAAAAACTGGCAAAAAGAAAACCTTGTGTCTTATCAGATTGTGTAATTGACGCAAGCTTGCATACCATGAGTTCTATAAAAACGTCTTTTTCTTATGATTGTTGTAATCTTCAATCAAAATTGAGAGGGCATAGATCTTTTGGCTGTGCATCTTTGAACATTGTGCATATAGCACAAGGCATATTAGATGCCTATCTTTCTTGTCAGGTGAAATGTTGGGATTATGCTGCCGCTATGATCATCTTACAAGAAGTAGGTGCAGTTGCCTACATACAAGGCGATTTCTTTACTGCAAGATCAACCTTTGCATTGTTCGCATCTGATGAAGCTTTAAAAACTACACTTTGGAAGGAGCTAACCAAATCAAATGATGATTTGTAACGTGTAGGTTGCGTTTTGCAAGCTCTACTTGCTGGCTTTTCTCACCTATATCTATTATGATAATGATAGAAAGAGGTGAAGTGCTATGAGCTTTTCAGAAAATTTAAAAGCCGTAAGGAAACAAAAAGGCATATCACAAGAAGAACTGGCAGCTCGCTTAGATGTCAGTCGCCAAACCATATCTCGTTGGGAAACTGGAGATTATTATCCGGAAACCGAGAAGTTATTATTGTTGGCAACTATATTAGAAGTATCCTTAGATGCTTTGATGTATGGAGAAAGTAAACAACCATTAACATCAGCAACCACAGGGAAGATTTTAATTCGCTCAATGGATAAAACATCCATTGTGAATTGCGATAAAGTCAAAAGTAATTCGATACCCTTTAAAACTCGCAAGAAACAACCTAAATTTGTATTATATGGTGTAGATGGCACATCATTATTCGGTGATAATAACACTGTATTAGGCTGGTACATGACACAAGAGGACATTCAAAAAGAAATCATGCAAATTGAGGCGGCAATGAAACAAGGAATCACTCATTATGAACTACAATATGCAGCTGATGTAAAGATCGGATGGTTCAATCTTCGCCTCAAAAACTGATATTTTTTACTATATTCATGCAGGAATTCCTGTCGATTTTCACGAAATTTTGCTTGCTTTTCTATCATTTTTTATGATACAATGACTCAGGTAAAAGATGAGTAGTCAAAGTACGTAAGTCCAATCGCTGCATTGGGTTACGTACTTTTTTTTGCATCGAAAGGAGAAAAAAATGAACGAATCAACAGGAAATAAGATGGCAATGATCCCCATGAAACGACTTTTTTGGAAGATGGGGTTACCGATGATCATATCTATGATCTTACAGGCATTGTATAACGTTATCGACAGTATCTTTGTGGCAAATATGTCAGGAAGCGGAGCGTTAGCCAATCAAGCATTAACGATTGCTTTTCCAATTCAGATTTTAATTATCGCTATTGGCGTAGGAACAGGAGTAGGTTTAAATGCTGTATTATCAAAAAGTTTAGGTGAACAAAATTATGAGCGAGTAAATAAAACAGCAGGTACAGGGATCTTTCTCAGTATTATAATTTATCTAGTTTTTTTGATATTTGGCATATTTGGTTCAGAATGGTTTATCTCATTATTCACAGATAACCGTCAAGTTTTGGAAATGGGAACTGCTTATTTGCGTATCTGCACATGTTTTTCCTTGGGGTCTATTGGCTTTACTGTATATGAAAGATTTCTTCAATCAACAGGGAAAACAATGCTTTCGACCATTGCACAAATATCCGGAGCATTGATCAATATTGTGTTAGATTATATTTTTATCTTTCCTTTATCCATGGGGGTTGTTGGTGCGGCATTAGCAACCATCATCGGACAATTTGTTTCTTTATTTATCGCTATGATCTTTCATTATACAAAGAATAAGGAAATCGACGGACATATTCGATATATCAAGCCTAATCTATCATTGATCAAACTTATTTATCAAATAGGAATCGCTGCGGCAATCATGCAAGCATTATTAGCGGTCATGATGGCAGGAATGAATGCTATTTTAGGAACAGCACCGGTCGATCCGACAATCTTAGTAGGTTCTTTTGGTATTTATTATAAAATACAACAAGTTGCTTTGTTTGCGGCTTTTGGTTTATCTAATACCATAATTTCTATTCTTTCCTTTAATTATGGAATGAAGGATAAGAAAAGAATTGATGAATGTATCAAATATGGAATCATCGATACGGTTATCGTTACTCTTGTGATAACGATCTTATTTGAAATTCTGGCGCAACCACTGGCACGTTTATTTGGATTGGCGGGAGGTACCACAACGGAAATCATCGATGTATGTACTTATGCGTTAAGAATTGCCTGTATCGGTTATGTTTTCATGGGAATATCAGTCGCAATTCAAGGCGTGTTGCAATCTATCGGATATGCGACGAGACCACTTGTTATTTCCTTATTACGATTGATCATCTTTGTGTTCCCTATTGCATATCTATTCACGTTATCTGAAGATGTTATTTCAATGGTATGGTGGACGTTCCCTATCAGTGAAGTTTTGACATCGATCATAGCGATATGGATATTCCAATCAGCATATCGTACACGTATTAAAGTAATGGAAGAGGAAACCACTAGTAAAAAATTAATTGTTTCCATATCCCGTGAACATGGAACAAATGGAAAAGAAATAGCACGCAAGGTTGCGAAAGAATTAAATATCGCCTTTTATGATAAAGAAGCAATCAAAGACTTTGCGCTACAAAAGGGTCTATATCAGGATTGTCAACAACATCAAGAACTTTACGATGTTTTCTTATCACTTGATGTGAATAAATACTCTATTTTGAATTTAACCAAAACAATCAAAGCAATCGCACAACAAGAGGATTGTGTGATCGTTGGAAGGGCCGCTGATTATATATTAAGAGATGATGAAAATCTTATAAAAATATTTTTGTATGCGCCATTAGAGTATAGGGTTAAAAAAATAAAGGAACTATATGATGATAGTGATGATGAAGCGATGCAATATATTCAGAAATCAGATAAAGCACGTTCTGATTATTATGAATTAATTTCAAATCAAGTTTGGGGCGATAAAGAATACTATGATTTATGTATGAACTGTAAACTTGGCAATGAAGAAATCGTGAAGATCATTTGCGATTATGTAAAGAACTTTAACAAATAAATTCACACAAACTCAGGCAGTTAATTTCAATGATTGACTGTCTTTTCTTATACTAGAACCTTGTGTTTTATCTCATCATAAGCGTATAATGATACTTATTTGAGGTGATGATATGAAAATAGATGCTGTTGTGTTTGATTTAGATGGATTGATGATCGATAGCGAAAGAGTCGTACAAAAGACGTGGGACATTGCTGGAGAATGGATAGGATATGGTGCTTTGGGTCATCATATTTATCAAACACTTGGTTTTAATTTAACAAAACGGAAGGCGTATTTTGAGGAATGCTATGGTAAGGAGTTTCCTTTTGATTTGTTTCGAAAAGAAACCAAAAAGGCATGGAATGCTTACGTTGCTTGTCATGAAATTCCTGCGAAAAAGGGATTATATCATTTATTGGATGTATTAAAACAACAAGAAATCAAATTAGGTGTCGCAACATCTTCATCTAGAGCTTATGCTGTTTCGGAATTGGAAAATAAAAAGATACTTTCTTATTTTGATGCACTTGTGTTTGGTGATATGGTAAAAGAAGCCAAACCATCCCCTGAAATATATGAAAAAGCTTGTGAATTATTACAAGTAAATCCACAAAAGGCAATAGCATTAGAAGATTCTTTACATGGGATCAAAGCAGCACATGCGGCAGGTATGATGAGCATTTTTGTGCCTGATCTAGTGAGTGATGCTACTTCTATTGATGGCATTGTTACTGCCAAATTAAAAGATTTAGATGAAGTAGCAGAATGGCTATTACATGAATTGTATTGAATATTGTATTTTTATTATAAGCTATATAGAACGCCCGCTGATGGATATAAGAACAAAAAAAAGATCCTCTCTCGAGAATCACGTTTCTAATATGGCAGGGGTAGAGAGGATCGAACTCCCATCAGCGGTTTTGGAGACCGTTATACTACCATTGTACTATACCCCTAGTTTTTCCGCTTTTCTATATTATCATATTTTAAAAAATAAGGCAATATAAAAAACAGAAAATTGTAAAGAACCCATGAATAGTTGATGGTTAATAAATACGTATGGTGATGGGACTAATAACAGGTTGAGGAATCCAATATATTGCGCCATCCTTTGTACGCTTTACGAAGCCAAAATCTACAAGATATCGTCTAAGCTCTACTGGATCATGATACATATTTTGTAATTGATTCGTTAGCTCTTTTTCTGATAGAACATGATCTATACTTAGGTGTTGGACAACTAAGGAAACGACCTGTTGTTTTAATTTCCGTTTTTTTGGCATCTGCTTGATATAGAATGGTTGTTCTTGAATAAAAACGCTTATATTTTTCATAAACATAACCTCCTTTACGTTTATTTGTTTAGTGAACAAATATAGTATAACACCTATTGTTTATGAAAACAATAAACAAATAATATTTTAATATATAAAATAAGTAAACAAAAAGACACAAAATTGTGTCTTATGGCTTAATTATATCATCGAGTAATTCTTCTGCTTTATCTAATAATTGTTTGCGATGGTGCTCTCCCATACATTGCCAATATGCCATTAATAGGCCTAACTCTTCTTCTTGAGGATACACCGCATTGATGCCATGATTGATGACGATATCACTGTATTCTTTTGAGGTTACTGGTTCAGGATGAATATCAATGGCGTAGCCAAGCAACCAGCCTTTCGCTACATTCAATATATTAGAAAGAATCTTTAAATGCTCAGTGGTAGGAAAACGTTGTTGATTTTCAAGATAACGATCTAAATCGGTGATAAGAATGCCAGTAGTGGAACTTAATTGTGACGTTGTCATCTTTCGATACTCCATAATTTCCTTTAATCGAAAGGAAAAAGAAGATTGTTCATAGGTTGTGTTGTCTTGTTGGAAAACTTCAAATAGAAGAGAGTCTTTATTGATATGATAAAGATTTATCATAGCACTTAGCATATCATCTTCCGGTTCCATCGCACCGGCTTCTATTTTGGATAAAACTTTCTTTGGGAGTGCTAGAGTGTCGGCGGCATCTTCTAAGCTGATATCATGATCCATACGTGCCTCTTTCAGTTTCTGACCCAGGCAACTTTGAAACTGATGCTGATAATTGTTCATAAGCAAAATCCTTTCTCTCATAGTTTGTTTCTAAGTTTCATTATAAATGATTTTTGTGATTTATCAATACTTTGATATTAGCTTTTCTAGTAAGCACATTTATAGTAAAATAAGAAAGAAATATGGAGGATGTAATATGATACGTTTGATAGCATGTGATCTTGATGAAACTTTATTAGATGAGCATAAGCAAGTGGCAAAGGGAAATTTGAAAGAAATTCAAAGAGCTCGTGATGCAGGAATCTTATTTGTACCGGTAAGTGGAAGAGGATATACAAGTATGGATGCGATATTGAAGGAATTGAATCTGTATCAAAAACCAGGAGAATATACCATCAGTAACAATGGAGGTATTGTGATAGAAAATCATACGTTACAACATATCAGTTTTCATAGTTTTCCTTATGAACAGGCGGTTTCTTTATTTACTTTTGGATATCAAAGACAATTATGCGTTGAAGTATTTACGGATCATGATGTATATGCATTTCATCTCAATGAGGATGAAAGAACATGGCTTTATCAATTCAAAAAAGATGCGATCACCTGTAAAGAAAAAAACATAGAGTTTTTAAAACAAGAGCCTATCGTCAAAATTTTATTTCAACATACGGATATGAAGGTATTGCATGAATTGGCAAAAGAAATGCAATCTCTTACACAAGAAATAGCTAGTGTATCTTTTTCCAGCAATCGTTATTTGGAATTGAATCCGATAGGGGTGGATAAAGGCGTAGGATTACAAGAGCTTGCGAGATATCTTCATATTCCTATGGAAGAAACGATGGCAATCGGTGATAATGATAATGATCGAGAACTACTTCGTGTTGCAGGATTATCCATAGCAGTTGCCAATGCAAGTGAGGATATCAAAGCATTAGCGGATCATGTAACCGTTCATGATCATAAGAATGGTGCCGTAGGAGAAGCGATACGACGATTTGTGTTTCAAGAATCAATTAGGGAAGGAAGATAGCATCGTGTTTTCCTATCTTATGGTTTCAAAAAAGTAGAGATTGCGCTATAATAATGAAAAAATGAAGGGGAGTTGTATAGAATGGAGCATGTTCAGAATCATTTCATGCAGGGCATCAAGGATGGAGTGCCCATAGGGTTAGGTTATGTATCAGTTTCTTTTACGTTTGGTATGATGGCGGTATCTCAGGGAATACCGTTAGAAGTTGCTGTTGTGATTTCTTTGAGCAACTTGACAAGTGCAGGTCAATTTTCAGGATTGGCTTTGATGGTTGCACAAGCATCTTATATCGAATTAGCATTATCTCAATTTATTATCAACATTAGATATGCTTTGATGTCCTTATCGCTTTCTCAAAAGGTGGATAAAAAAATGACGACGCTAGAACGTGCCGCCATTTCTTATGGAGTAACAGATGAGATATTTGCGCTTGCCAGTAGTACCTATGAACGTGTAGGAAAAAATTATATGGCGGGATTGATTTTGTTTCCAGTAGCTTGTTGGACATTAGGGACCTTTTTAGGCGGAGCAGCCAGTACGTTATTACCTGAAAGCATCCGTTCTGCGCTAGGGATAGCGATTTATGGTATGTTTCTTGCCATCATCATTCCGCCTGCGAAAAAGTTTCATTCAGTACGTGTGGTATTGATGATCTCTATTATAATGAGTTGTTTATTTACCATATTACATCAAATATTACCAATTAGTTCGGGTTTTGTCATTATCCTTTGTACAGTAATCGCTAGTGCTTTAGGGGCATGGCTATTTCCTATTGAGGAGGTGTCTGAATGAACTATTTACCTTATATAATTATTATGGCATTGGTGACCTATCTCATTCGTATGATTCCTTTGACTTTTTTTCAAAAGGAAATAAAAAATACCTTTTTAAAATCTTTTTTGTTTTATGTTCCTTATGCTGTACTGGGTGCTATGACATTTCCTGCTATTTTTACTTCCGGTGGAGATGTGATACCATCTACCATAGGATGCATTGTAGCACTGTTATTTGCTTATAAGGGTAAAGGGTTATTGAGCGTAGCTGTAGCTGCTTGTGTAAGTGTTTATCTTATTTCTCTTCTAGTTTGAGTGAATCTTGTGAATTCATCTTTTGAAATAATGCAATTGTTGTTTTGATCAAAATGTTTTGACCATAGGTCAAGGTATCGGCATATTCTATCACCTCATCCTTTAAAATGTCTGTGGTGAATAAAGAGATTTCAAAAACGTCGAATAAGTCCGGGCCAAAATAATTGATCATTCTTTCAAAGATTTCGATATTGGGGATGCTCCTTCCTTGGATATACGAATTCACCGTTTGTGGTGTGACTTTTAAAAGTTTCGCCGCTTGTTTTTGAGTATATCCACTTCGATCTAAAGCATTTTTGAACAGTATCCCAAAATTAGATTTCATATATCCTTCCTTTCCTGTACTCTAATTGAGTAAAATTATAACAAAGAATGTATAATTTTACATAGTATTTTTTTATGATTGTAAATTCGAATAATATACTATGTAAAAAAGACTATTTAAGATAAAGATTTCTGAACTTTATATAAAATATGACATATGACCATACCGAATCCTTTCGTGAGATTATCCTATAATGAAAGATACAAGGAGGCAAAGGATGAAGAAAAAGGGTGATCATGGTATTTATTTATTGATTTTTTTCATATTGGTCATAGGCATTTTATTGATTTTTGTATTGGATGCAATCATCTCTTTATTTTGAAAAAAATCAGTTCTTTTAACGGAACTGATTTTTATATGGAATAACCACCATCTATTGGAATACAAGCACCGGTAATATAATTGCTTTGTGCGCTTGCTAATAGGAGTAATAATCCATCAACATCTTTATAGCAACCCCATCGTTTCGCAGGGATGTCACGTAGAATACTATCATCATATTGATTGCCATCTCCACTCATCAAGGAGGTACCGGTTGTCATAAAACCAAAAGTGATGGCATTGACTTGAATATCATCCTTACCAAACTCCATAGCAAGATATCTTGTCATGGCTTCAACAGCTCCTTTGCTTGCGGAATATGCACAATATTCACTGGTATGTAAAGGTAAGATGCCTGAGGCATTGATGATCTTTCCACCATGCCCTTGCATACGAAATTGTTGAATGACCTCTTTTGCTAATAGAAAGGCTGCTGATACATTGATATCAAAGACTGCATTCCAATCCATTTTGGTCATATCAAGGGTATCCATTTTCTTAGTGATACCTGCAAAGTTCAATAGGATATCCACATGTCCATAGGCACCAAGTACTTCCTTCATAACCGTATGAATAGCTCCCGGTGTTGTTAAAGAAATTGTGATAGAGTGATATCTTCTACCCATTGCTTCTACTTCTTTTTTTAAATCACTGTCATCTCCGATGCTAACACCGAAAATATCTGCGCCATGTCTTGCCAATGTTAATGCCATTGCATAACCCATTCCTTGGCTAGCGCCACTGATCAATGCTACTTTTTCATGTAAATCAAATTCTTCCATAAATGATTCCTCCATTCTTTTTATTAGTATGAACGGAAAATATCGTTCTAAACCTATTGACAAGCGTGTATATACATTGTATATTGTATATGTTCAATATATACAATATGTTGGATGAAGGAGTGAAGTTATGAATATCATCATTAGTAATGCTAGCGGAAAACCAATCTATGAACAAATTGTGGCACAGATAAAACATTTGATCATGACAGATGTTTTAAAAGAAGGGGACGCTCTTCCATCTATGCGTGCACTTGCTAAAGATTTGCGTATCTCCGTCATTACAACAAAACGAGCTTATGAGGAATTAGAAAGTGAAGGTTTTATTGAAACCGTCACCGGTAAGGGAAGTTTTGTTGCAGGCAGAAATAAAGAACTGATCAAAGAGGAACGTTATCGTCAGGTAGAAGAATTATTGACCAAGGCCTGTGATATTTCCAGAATGAGTGGAATCAGTTTAGAAGAAATGGTGGATATCCTTTCACTCTTATATAAGGAGGAATGATGTATGGATAGCATACTGAATATCAGTCACTTGAAAAAAACCTATCCGGGTTTTCAAATAAAAGATTTGTCATTGACGATTCCAAAGGGTGTGATCATGGGATTTATCGGAGAGAATGGTGCTGGAAAAACAACGACCATCAAAGCAATTCTCGATATGATCCATTTAGATAAAGGAAGCATTCAAATTTTTGGTAAAGATAGCGTTGCTTGTGGTAAAGAAATTCGTCAACAACTAGGTGTTGTCATGTCAGAGAGTACATTTCCTGAATATATGACGCCGAAACAAATAGATCGTGTTTTATCATCTATTTACACCAATTGGGATAAGGAACGTTATCAAGAGTTATTAAAGCAATTTCAATTACCTGAACAAAAGCGTATCAAAGAGTTTTCTCGTGGGATGCATATGAAACTGGGTATTGCTATGGCATTGTCACATCATCCTAAGCTGTTGATTTTAGATGAAGCAACCAGTGGTTTAGATCCTATTGTAAGAGATGAAATTTTAGATGTCTTCTTAGACTTTATACAGGACGAAGAGCATAGCATCTTTTTATCCTCACATATCACCAGTGATATAGAAAAGGTGGCTGACTATGTTACCTTTATTCACAATGGAAGTATCGTATTAAGTGAACAAAAGGATGAAATATTAGAAAGCTATGGTGTATTAAAAACCACACCTGAAAAATTCGCCCAATTATCAAAAGACGATTACATCAGTTATCGTAAGAGCAGTTATCGTTTAGAGGCGTTAATCAAAGATAAAGAAAAAATAAAACGGATCATTCCTGATGCAATGATCGATCCTGCATCTCTTGAGGATATCATGTTGTTTACGGTGAAAGGAGAGGGAATGAAATGATCGGATTGATAAAAAAGGATTATTTTAACATAGCGAGTTCTTTGAAAGTTTATCTGTTGATACCGGCGATGTTTGCTTTTCTATCCTATACGAATAAATCCATGGATATGTTGGCATTCGGAACTTGTTTCATTGCTATTTTTGTGATTATCAGTTGTTTTGCATATGATGATATGGCACATTTCAATGATTATGCATTGACCCTTCCGATCAATCGAAAGGATTTGGTATTATCAAAGTATATGCTTGCTAATATCTTTATGATCGTGATCTTTCTTTTGGCAAATCTTGTAGCATTCGGTTTGAATCTTATGTTTCCGGGGCGTTTTCAAGATTATCAATTTATGGATTTTATGGAATATACGTTTTTAGCAACGATGATCGTTAATCTATTGACTTCTATTATATTGATCATCATGTTTAAATTTGGCTCAGAAAAAGGAAGAATCGTTTTTATTGTTTGCTTTTTGGTCATTGGTCTTCTAGGTGGTTTGTTAGGTAATGTCGTAACAGGGATACCAGTGGAAAAAATGATAGCGTTTTTAGATGAATACTTGACGATCCTTGCTTTTCCACTCAGCGTGTTAGCGGAAATTATCTGTATTCCCATTGCAATTAAAATCGTAGAACATAAAGAAATGTAAGAGATATTTGAAAAAAGATATCTCTTTTTTTTACATTTCTTATTGACAAACATACGAATGATAGATATACTAAGTTTGTAAGTTAGTTACTCAACTAACTAACTAGATAACAACCAAGGAGGTAGAGGATGAAAATTGATCCGACAAGTGAAAAGCCAATCTTCCTTCAAATAGCAGATGAGTTAGAGGATGCAATTTTTACTGGTGTTTTTGAAGAAGAAACGCAAATACCAAGTACCAATGAAATAGCGACCTTGTGGAAAATCAATCCGCACACCGTTTTGAAGGGTATGAACATATTGGTAGATGAAGATATGATTTATAAAAAGAGAGGATTGGGGATGTTTGTGAAGCAAGGTGCTGTTCAAAAAATTACCGAAAAAAGACAGAATAATTTCTATGATATGTATATCGAAAGCTTAGTTTTAGAAGCAAAGAAGTTAGATATCACATTTGAAGAGGTCATGAAATTGATAGAAAGAGGGTATGGAAATGCAAATGATCAAAGTTGAGAATATTTCAAAACAGTTTAAGGATACCAAGGCATTAGATCAAGTGTCTTTACAATTTGAATATGGTAAGATTTATGGATTATTAGGACGTAATGGTGCTGGGAAATCAACCCTGTTGAAAATCATCAGCAATCGCATCTTCGCAAGTGATGGTGTGGTTTACCTAAATGATCTTCCTACCATGGAAAATGATGTCGCATTACGTCAAATGTATATGATGAGTGAAGAGGATTTGTATCCAAAATCAATGAAGATCAAAGAAGTCTTTCATTGGACGAAAGAGTTTTATGGTTGCTTTGATGAAGAAAAAGCATATCGACTTGCGGATATGTTTGAATTGAATCCTAAAAAACGAGTAAAAGAATTGTCTACTGGTTATCAATCCATCTATAAACTGATCATTGCTTTATGTTTGGATGTTCCATACGTTTTTCTAGATGAACCTGTATTAGGCTTGGACGCCAATCATAGAGAGTTGTTTTATAAGATCTTATTAGAATCGTATATGGAACAGCAAAAAACGTATGTGATTGCAACTCACTTGATTGAAGAGGTGGCAAATTTAATCGAAGACATTATCATTATCGATGATGGAAAGGTTCTGATCAATCAAAGTGTTGAGGATATTCTTTCTTCTGGTTATAGTATTTCCGGAACAAGTGATGCTGTAAATGCGTATTGTGAAGGTAAGAAAGTCATCGGAAGTGATCAACTAGGTGGATTAAAAAGTGCATACATTATGGGGGATGTGGATACTGAGAAGTTGCATGATGGCTTAGAGGTAACGATGTTAAATCTACAGAAGTTGTTTGTGGAATTAACCAGAAAGGAGAAAGAAAGATGAGATTAAAAAATGCATTTAAATATCAAATGGCCTCTATGTTGAAGGCGATTGGTATTTACTATGGTGCAATATTAGCAATTCGAATTGGATTGTCATTGATATCGATATTCATCATCGGTGATGAGAAGATTCATATGTCAGCTTTTGAAAGCAACACATTGGTATTTATGTTGTTTCTTGGTATCTTTTCCATCGTTGAGGATTTTAAGTTTTTTGTACAAAATGGATATTCTAGAAAGTCTTTGATGAAATTATATCTGCTTCAATTCCTTGCATGTTCAGCAATTCTTGCCGGTTTGGATATGATCAGTGCCATTGTATTTGCTTCCTTTGACGTATATGAAAGCTTATGTTTCCAGATTTATGGTACCCAAAATATCTTGATGCAGTTTCTGTGGTTAGTTGTTGTATATACATGTGTTGGAATGGTTTCCTTCTTTATGACGATCCTTGTGCAAAGGATGAATAAGGTACAACGTATCGTTTATCTATTATTGTTGCCATTGGCATTGATCATGTTTCTTCCATTATTAGATGTTTATGTATGGAATCATGCATTATCTAGTTTCGCTTGGGATGTTTTATTAAGAATTATGGGATTCTATGATGGTGTTTCCATGATGGTCTCTACCTTCAGTTTCACGATCATAACGATCATCTTCTGTCTTCTATCTTATCTTACCATTAGAAGAGCATCCGTCTTTATGCAATCTTAAAATCAACCGAATGGTTGATTTCTTTTTTTATGTAGAATCCTTATACTTGAGATGAGGTGAAACTATGGAAACGATATTAGAAATGAAACATATGGAAAAGGCGTATCATGAACATAAAGCAGTGAATGATATATCTTTCAAGATGCATAAAGGGGAGATCCTTTGTTTGCTTGGTCCCAATGGGGCAGGAAAGACAACAAGTATTCATATGATTGCGGGTATTTTAAAACAAGATGGTGGAGAAGTGTTATATAAAGGAGAGAAACGAACAAAAGAGTTTCAAAGAAGAATCGGATTTGTACCTCAGGATATTGCTTTGTATGAGCATTTAAGTGCTTATGAAAATATTCGCTTTTTTGCAAGTTTATATGGCTTAAAAAAAGACCTGTTAAAGGAAAGAATCGAAGAGGCATTAGATCTAGCAGGATTAAGTAATCGTCGTAATGATGCTGTGAAAACGTTTTCCGGTGGAATGAAGCGTCGATTGAATATTGCGTGCTCTTTGGCACATCATCCTGAAATCGTTATTATGGATGAACCAACTGTAGGAATCGATCCGCAATCAAGAAATTATATTCTGGAAACGATTCGTAAATTGAAACAACAAGGTACAAGCATTTTATATACGACACACTATATGGAAGAAGTGGAGGCGATTGCGGATGAAATTGTGATCATGGATCATGGCGAAATCATTGCAAAAGGTACGTTGGATGAGATCAAGGCAAGCAATCAACAGCTACAAAACATCACCATTCAAGTAGAAGATGTCACAGGATATCATGAAGATGATTTTTATCAGATCCCGGGTATCAAAGAAGTAAGCTTGCGAGGAGATACCCTTTGGATCACCTCTTTACAAAGTGTGGAAAACTTAGATCACATCATATCGATGGTATTAAAGCACCATATGAAAATCAAACATCTTTTATGTAGACAAATGGATCTGGAAACAGTGTTTCTACAATTGACCGGTAGAAGCTTAAGGGATTAGGTGATGAAGATGTATGAAAAGACACAGATGGTATGGATGGATACCAGAAATTTATTTACCAATAAAATGTGGTTGTTTTATTCGACGCTGTTTCCTATCGCATTGGTATTGATCATGGGATATCTAAGTGAAGAAAGCTTTGGAAAGGTGATGACTTCTTATGATTATTATGCAATATCTATGATGATCTACACAGTGTTTTCCACAGCAACGTTATCCGCAAATAGTTTTATGGAAGAAAAGATCAAGGCCGGTAATATGCGAATTATTTATTGTCCCATACCTTCCAGCTTTCTTTATCAATCTAAAATTATTTCTACGTGGATCTTTGGATATGTTACCCATATGGTAAGCTTTTTATTGATATTGGTCATGGTTGAGCATCATTTACATGATGCATTATGGATGATCATGCTGTTATTTCTTGTCGCAGAATTGTTTGCGAGTACGATTGGTGTGATGATGTGTTGTATATTGAAAAGTGAAAGCAGTGCAAATCAAATCATATCTTCGCTTTTGGCGTTGGTTGCGTTATTGGGTGGTTGCTTCTTTTCCATGGAACGATTGGGTGGTTTATTTGCGATGGCATCAAAGGTTTCTCCTTTTTACTGGATCATGAATGCTATTTTCTTAAATATTTATGATGGTACCATGGTGCCATCCTTCCTAGTGCTTATGGCCTTTGGTATATTGAGCATACTTTGCTTTATGGTTTGTAGAAAGACATTTCATGTGGAGGATTGTTTATGAAAACGATGATGATTCATTTATGGAAACGGATGAAAGCAACCAAAGGACGCTTTTTATTCAGTATGGCATTGTGTGTATTCTCTGTTTTGTTTGGTACCTATATTGCCAATCAAGACATTCAAAGTTTCCGTTTAGAAGTGATGAAAGATAGCAATGTTTTGAATCAAGAAGGAATTGAACTGGTTGAAGTAAATAAGATAACACAAAGTGATCTTATTATGCAAAAGGTGGATGGACTTTTGTTGGAGGATGGAAAGATCCAAACAAGAAAAGGTGTGATAGATTTAGCGGTATTAACACAACAACAAGGAAATCAAACACAAGATGTCGGAACAAAGATTCTTGGTTTTATGGTTATGTTTTTGATGATGCAATCAGTAGTTTACATGATGTTGTTTGGAGAAGATAAAGAAACACATATGACAACGAGGATCTTTTTATGCGGGATAAGGAAAAGAAACTATTTCGCTTCCCATGTTTTGTTTTCTTGGTTGTTTATCTATATCCCATGTATGCTATGTCTTGGTATCTTACAACTTTTCTCGATACCTATTGGATATTCACTAGAAAAATACGCAGTTCTTTTGGCAATCTATACTTTGTTTTCTAATGTGCTCATATTCTTTATGTATACCATCATCAAACGAGAAGATGATGCGAATATGATTTGCAGTGCTTTGATCGTGTTAACTAGCTTGTTATCGGGAAGTTTTCTGGGAATCCAAAAGACGAGTGGGATACTGGCTGATTTGATTGAACTATTGCCACAGAAAATGTTTATGAAATGGGGAATGGGTTCTATATGGAATGTGGAATTCATTGCTTGTTTTGCGATCTTGATACTATTATTTACTACACTATCTCTTTTCCGTATGAGAAAACAAGTATACTAGTGAAATAAAACATGCTAAAATGATAAAAAAGAGGTGAGCGAACTTTGCGAGCATATCGAAAAATGTGTCTGAAGATGCCAATGCCAAGAGAACATGCGCTACAAAGGGAGCGACTATTATCTAAATTATATGAAGCAAGGAATAAACGATTGATCATGATAGAGGGAGGAGCCGGTGTTGGAAAGACTACCTTAGTTACAACCTTTCTTCAAAAGTATCAACTACCTTATCATTGGCTTACCATGCAACAAGATATGAATGATCTTTTTATTTTTATTGCATATCTGATAGAAGGCTGTAGCATGGAACAACTTCATAAACAAGAATTGATGTCTTATGTCGATGCGGCAGCACAAAGCAATCAAGCAGAATTGGTCATAGAAGCTATTTGTGATGTATTCTCGCATAGCGAACCTTTTACCATGGTGATTGATGATGCTCATAGGATACAAGATGATAGGATCTTAACGTTGATAGAACAATTAATGGAAGAATATCATCAAAAATTCCTTTTCATTGGTAGAACAGCATTGAACATTTATTGTAAGGACGCAATCCTAAATGATGATATTTTTCTCTTGCATGGTGATGAATTGATGTTAAACCAAGAAGAAGCATTTACCTTTTTAAAAGAAACGCTTCAATTTCAAAGATCTCAAGAGGCGTTGTTAAGTCTATGTGAATGGGCTCGTGGATGGATCGGAGGACTTCAGCTTTTAACGATCGCACTACAACAAGATGGAGATATAGAAAGCTGGAAAACAGGAATGCAAGATACCATGTTGCAAGCATATATTCAACGTGAGATTTATGATACCCTTCCTTTGGATATGCAAATGTTTTTATGCAAGACAAGCATACTACAAAGTTTTGATGAGGAGTTTATCTTAAGCTATCTGCCACAGGTTTCTTTTTCCTTGATGATGAAACGGCTTCAACAATTGAATTTTATCGTAACGACATTAGAAGACGGGTATTATTGTTATCATGATATCATGAAGGAATTTTTGTTAGAACAATTTCAGGAATTAAGATGGAATGAACAAAAAACAGCACATGCGAATGCAGCCAGGATATTTTATGATCAAGGAGATGTGGGACAAGCCTTACATCATTGTTTTGAAATCAAGGATTATGATACAGCTATGAAATGGATCTCGGAAAATGTGAAAACATCTCAATTGCTTTCCTATATGAAACGTATTCCATTAAAGGAAATCGTGAAGAATCCGGATTTTGCTTATCAATTATTTTTCTATAGCTATGCCAATGTGGATGAAGCACGATGTTATGAAATCTTTCATTTGATTCATGAATGTTTGAAAGAAGATGTGACCTTTCAAGCATTTGAATATTCTCATTTATTTATGGATAGTTATGCTAAGGCCAATCAAGTAACCGTGTTACCGATAGAAACGATCAGCAGCTTACCTTTGAGCAAAGAGACCATTAGCTTTCTTGTGGCAAAAGATGCGTTCTTTCTCTATGCACAAGGCAATTATCCGCAATGTTTGAAACGGTTAGCATGGGCAAGGTCTTTTTTTGAAGAGAGTGCCAATATGTATGTAGGAGCAATGTTGTATATGTCTGAAACACAGATTTATGAACAATTGGGGTACTTTCAAAAAGCCTTGCGTGATTATGAAAGCTTGAATGAGCTAGAAGGAGTAACATCATTGTTTGATGTCATTTATGATTTGGGGATTGCCGGTATTTATATGAAACAATTTCATTTTGATCAAGCGCAACACCATCTGGATGCTTGTATGAAGACGTTTGCACGTAAGAAGGTCAAAGGTGCTGATCGCTCAGGCAGATATACATTGGCACAATTGTATTTTATTATGGGCGATGTGAGTATTGCTAAGCAATGCTTGCAGGAGGTAATGCAACAAGAGAATTTTCAAGATCCGATCACAGCGGCGCCTTTGCTACGTCTATTTTATGTTTATGAGCCTGATCATCCGTTATTTGAGGTTTTTGAAAAGCAGATGAAGCAACATGTGTTAGATTTAGATTTTGATTCTCATATCCTTTTAGCAAATCTTTACGAGAAAACCGATATGGAATTGGCAATGAAGTTGATGGATGAAATTTTGATTAAAGCACGAAAGTTACATAATCCATATGCTTTGATCGATGCATGTATTCAAAAGGTACATTTGGTTTTGCATACAAGCAAAGAAACAAGAGTGATTCACGATTTGTTATGTGAAGCATTAAGTTATGCCGTTTATGATGAAGTACGTTTACCATTCTTTTATTTACGTAAGGATGTAAATTATTTAGAAAAGGATTTATTGTCAGACATCAAACGATCTATATCTGCTCAAGCATATCAATTTCTATTAGATGTCTTATGCATACGCAATGAGGATTCTTTATCAGCCAGAGAAATCGAAGTGATGGAAGAAATTATTCAGGGCTATACAAATAAGGAAATTGCCCAACATCTTTGTATCAGTCAGGCAACGGTGAAGACACATTTAATCAATATATATAAAAAGCTGGATGTGACAAATCGCATTGAGGCGATGAGAGCCTATCAGAAAACGTAAAATCTAGAGTGATACCTACATGATGATTAAGAGTCGTTTTAAGCGTGAATAAAAATTTTTTTAGAAAGGCGGACACAAATCATAGAATATAGGATATAGTTTTGCTTAATTAAATTATTAAAAACTGACAAAGTATAGGCAGCGGTATATAGTTATTACAGGAAGCGATTTTCTTTATAAAACAAGAATATGAAAAAAGAGGAATTGCGTGTGAAAAGAATGGGGAATGATGATATAAAATTCATAAGAAAATTAGCGATATTGATGTGTTCGATATCGCTTCTCTGTATCACAAGTTGTAGTCAACAGAAAGAATATGATATTTTATCTGTTGAGGATGAATTGCGTGAAATACGATGAAAGCAATTAGAACGCTAATTTCAGTATATAGTGATTCACAGACTCCTTTTAACGCTAACATTGAATCATCCATAGAGTTAAAATCGTTTATCTTATCCACAAAGAATCAGGGTAACGATCAGATCATGTAGGCTTTGAAGGATCATGGGAAAACGGCCTTAGAGGGAAAAATACCTGTTATAAAGCAACCACTTTCTATTGATGATCAAGGAAATGATCATATCTATGGTGTTCGTTTCATCCCTTTTTATGAGCGTATTGATTTAGTAAGTGAAGGCATACGTTATCAAGTATATGATCCTCTTATAGATCATGAAGAAGTAGATGGCTTATTTGTTGTCATTAAAAATCCGGATCGTGTTTCGTGATGAAGGATAGCTCATCCTATAGAAATGCCAATAGAAGAAAGAGGTATTTTTCATGCAGAATACCTCTTTTTAGTTGGAAAATATGGAAATGATCAGTGCTAGTCATCTTGTTTGAAAAAACGATTTATATACGATTTGCATAATACTTTTTCGCAATATGCTTGATCAATAAAGATAAAGTCGTTAAGCCATATAACATAAGGAAGGCTACTTCACTTAGAAAACCTAATAAATCTAAAATACAGAGTGACAATAAAATGGCAATGGATAAAAAGATATAGGCGCTATGACTGGATTTTTCATTTAACAATACATTACGTTCATCATGATATTCTATACGTTTTTCTTCTGGCATGGTATCTTGTTGAATGATCCTGCCCCATGGTCGATTGGATGCAATCAATAAGGTAAGTCCTATGATCAAAAAGGCCAGGGGAGCTCCGTCTGGATTTGGAACATATGCTAATAATGTAGGTTTCGCAATGAAACTATATAAACTGAATATCAAAGTAGCAATTGCGATGAGATTACCTAACAAGATGATCATGATCATCCATGGTTTTAGATGTTTCATACTTTTTCCTCCTCATAAAGAAATATATCTTCGATACGTAAATGAAAATAATGGGCAATGCGAAAAGCTAAAAGAATGGATGGATTATAACGTCCGTTTTCTAATGAGCCAATGGTTTGTCTGGAAACCTGTAAGGCCTTTGCGAGCTCTTCTTGACTGATGCCTCGTTGTTTTCTGATGCTTTCTAATCTGTTTTTCATATCATCATCCTTTGATGGAAAGTTAACTTTACATTACTAGAGTAGCATAAGAGGATCGAAATGTAAAGCAAACTTTCCATAAAAAAAAGAAAAGTTAGCTATGAAAACACTTTCTTTTTCCTATGGATACGGTATACTAAGGTTAAAGAGGTGGTATGGGTCATGAAAAAGGTGATTTTTCAGGATATAGATGGGGTATTGTATCCCTGTTTTCAAAGAGAACGATTAAAGATGGATGCTTATATGATCAAGCAAAGGCTGATAGAACAAGACTCCTATTATAAGGATGCAAATGCAAAGGATCTCGCTGCTGCTTATGAAGGATGGGATCATGAAGCAATGCGACGTTTAAAACAGCTCGTGGAAATAACCGGAGCTTGTATCGTTGTATCCTCTTCTTGGCGCTTTATGCATGGTGTGAAGGAATTTAAACAAATGTTTCATATTTACGGATTAAAAGATGCTGTGATTGCGATAACTCCATTAAAAGATGGGTTTTTGAAAGAACCAAGCATTCTTTCTTATTTACAACAGCATCCGGAAATTGAGCATTATGTGATTTTAGATGACTTAGATATGTCAAAAACCTTTCCTGGACATTGTGTGGTTTGTCCTGATATTTATGATGAGGAATGTCATAAAAAGGCGATTGCGATATTAACAGGGAAATGACCCTG
>NZ_JBEQZJ010000013.1:0-81601 GCF_045223415.1 Hoskinsella mucinilytica
TTATGAAGTTTTGCAACCTAGTGATAGTATCTTACCTCTTATCAACTCATATTTACCACTTAGCATTCGCTCAATTGCGTAGTCGATTATACTATGTTAAAGTAAATGCACACGAGGAGGAATGTATATGCACATCATCGAAGCAACACATTTACAAAAATATTATGGCGATGTCAAAGCTGTACAAGATATCAGTTTTCATGTAGAAAAAGGAGAATTATTCGGGTTTTTGGGAATCAACGGAGCAGGCAAATCCACAACCATTCATATGCTATGTACCTTATTTCCACCAACAAATGGTACAGCAACGATTTGTGGTTATCCCTTAGGAAAACAGAATCAAGAAATACGTAACAAGATCGGCATCGTATCCCAACAAAACTGTTTAGACGATATGCTTAGCGTGAAGGAAAACTTATTTATTCGAGGTTCCTTATATGAATCAGACGCCAAAGCATTAAAACAACGCCTAGAAGAAGTGAGTCATTTATTAAACTTGGAAGACATCTTATCTCGAAAGTTTTCTAAGCTTTCCGGAGGACAGAAACGTCGATGTGAAATCGCCCGTGCATTGATGCATTCTCCTGAAATTCTTTTTTTGGATGAACCTACGACAGGATTAGATCCCGCTACTAGAAAAACGGTGTGGAAATGTATCGAAGCATTACAAAAGGAAATGGGTATGACCGTTTTCTTAACGACACATTATATGGAAGAAGCCGCAGAAGCAAATCATATTGCCATCATTGACCATGGTAATCTGATGGAATATGGAACCCCTTATGAACTGAAAGAGGTTTACGCCAAAGATCGTCTTTTGTTAGTTCCAAAAGATATACAAGCACTCAGTATGAAGTTAGCACATCATCAGATTCAACATAAAACATTAGACCAAAAAATATTGGTTGAATTAAATCAAACCATAGAAGCACTTCCCCTTCTTACACAACTACAAACAGATATCCAAGGCTTCGAGGTGTTACAAGGTACCATGGATGACTTGTTTTTGAATGTGACGGGTAAACAATTAAAGGAGGAACAATGATATGTATACATTATATCAATTGACCAAGCGCCATATGTTATTATATTTTCGTGATCGTTCCGCTGTATTTTTCTCCTTATTATCCGTATTGATCGTATTGATTTTGATGTTGGTATTTCTTGGTGATATGAATAAGGATAATCTGATACAGCTTGTTTCATCTGCACAAGGTGTCATTGATGAAGCAGATGCCAATCATGTTATCATCCTATGGACCATTGCCGGTATCTTGGTAGTCAATGCTTTTACCAATCCGATCACGATGATTGGTATTTATATCAAAGATAAAGAAGAACATAAACTAGAAAGTTTTTATGCTTCACCTATTTCCAGAGGAACGTTGATTCTTTCCTATTTGATAGCTGCCATATTGACTGGATTTATCATGTGTCTTTTTATCTTGTTGTTATCTGCACTTTATGTAGCTTCTACCGGCTATTCTTTTGTATCTTTGCCTCAATTGATTCAAGTAATTGCGTTGATCCTTCTTTGTGTTTTCGTATCCAGTTGTCTGATTTTATTAGTGGCACAATTTGTAAGAAGTGATCGTGCTTGGGGCGCTTTTTCCACTCTTGCCGGAACCTTGATCGGTTTTCTAGGTGGAATCTATCTTCCTATGGGAATGTTACCGAGTGGGATACAAACATTCTTAAAAGCGTTACCGTTTCTTCATGAAACAGCACTCATGCGTGAGGTACTGACAACAGATGCCATACAACACGTATTTGAAACATTACCTGTTGCCTACAGTAATGGCTATCAAGAAATGATGGGCATTACCATTCATCTACAAGGTGAAATCTTATCTGGTCATCTACAGATTTTTGTTCTTTGTCTTTGTGCTATAATTACGTTAGGGATTTCTTTGTTTCTATTGAAGAAACATACAGCCTTTGATCGATAGGAGGGACTCTATTGAAAATCATCATTGAAGAAAAACAATCAAAAGAAGAAGAGGATACCATCATCGTTCGTTGCGATTCTCTTAGTGAGAACCTATGGAAACTACTTCAACAGTTCAAAACCAATGATGAGCTATTGACAGTTACCAAAGATGGTCAAATTTCCAGGATCAAACCTACAGATGTTTATTATATTGAATCTGTGGATCATAGAACCTTTCTTTATACAGAGAAAGATGTCTATGAAATCAAAAAGAAATTATATGAAATGGAACAACAATATCAAGGTATCGATTATTTCAGAGTATCAAAATCAGTGATCGTGAATCTGAATAAAGTCAAGTTTCTATCTCCTGTATTAGGCAGTCGTTTAGAGGCTACTTTATTAAACGGTGAAAAAATCATGATCTCACGACAATATGTAGCAGCATTAAAAACGCTACTGGGACTTTAGGAGGTATGCTATGCAAAAAATAAGAGAACTTGTATTCACTTTCACAAGCGTTGCGACCTGTTCACTGATCGGATCTGCGATTTATATTTCAATCTTCTGGCAAGGTGCCACCATTGATTCTAATACTTTATGGCAGCTTCTTATTTGCAGTTTCTTTTGTACCCTAGGTAATTTTCTGCATATCAAAGAAGCACGAAGTAAACAACAAACTTATATCAGGTTTATCCTACATTATATTTATATTAATGTCATTGTATTAACGAGTGGGTTATGTTTTGAATGGTTTCCTAAGGATGATATCACGATGATCCTAAGTATGATGCTCATGATAGCAATCATATTTATCCTTATCGTGAGCATATTACAAGTTAGATCTAAAAGAGAAACAGGCATTATGAATCAAAAATTAAAGGAATACATTGAGAAAAAAGAATAGATATACGAAAAAGCACACTTTATACTAGCGTGCTTTTTTATCTATATGGAAGACTCATATGATAAGATCGTCTTTAAAAAGTCTTCTCCGTATTTATCATACTTGACTTCACCTACCCCATTGACCATGAGCATTGCTTCTCTTGTCTTTGGTTTTCTTTGACTCATATCATGCAAGGTACGATCCGAGAATATGATATAAGGTGGAACATGATTTGCTTTCGCAAGCTTTGCCCTACATACACGTAGTTGTTCAAACAAGGAGCTATCTTCTATCGTCTCTACCACGTTTCCTTTGTCTTGTTCCTTAATGATTTTCATCATAAACGCCTTATCTGTTTCAAATGTCTTGGTATCAGAAAGTTGTAATTGTGCATATTCATCACTTTGCTTGATGATCTCATGAAATAATAAATGATCGACCACCTGAAATAAGAGTTGTCTTGATGAATGTTTTAATTTTCCATAACAAGAAAGTTCATTAAAATGCCAATTCTTTACTTTTGCATTTGTGCTACCTTTCAAAATATCAATGATCATGGTTTTCCCAAAACGCTGATTGGTTGCTTGAATACATTCTAGGATCATCAATGCTTCATTACGAACATCCTGTTCCTCATACTGATTCATACAGTTTGAACAATTGCCACAATAGCCTTCGCTTTTTTCACCGAAATAACTTAACATATAATGACGCAAACAACCCGGAATAGAACAATAAAAAGTCATTGATTTTAAACGTTGTTGTTCTCTTTCCAATAGATCCTTTCGCATAGATTCTTCGATATGCTCACTTGCATTGCCTTGTTCGATCAAAAATTGATTGGTATGTACATCCTTTGCGCCATATAATAAAATACAATCTGCACGTTCTCCATCACGACCTGCTCGTCCGGCTTCTTGATAATAACTTTCCATATTTTTTGGCATATTGTAATGAATGACAAACCTGACATTAGACTTATCTATCCCCATTCCAAATGCATTGGTAGCTACAATGATCAATTTTTGATCGTAAAGAAACGCATCTTGATTAGCACTGCGTTCCTCATCACTTAATCCGGCATGATATCGGGTTGCCATAAATCCATCTCGACAAAGCTTGTCACAAACCTCTTCAACTGATTTTCTGGTAAGGCAATAAATAATGCCGCTTTGTTTGGGATTAGCTTTCAAATATTTTAATATTGCTCGATACTTATCTTTCGGTTTTTCTACCGCAAAATAAAGATTCTTACGATCAAAACCTGTCGATAACACAAAAGGATGATTCAGATTCAACATCACTTGAATATCTTCTTTCACCTGATTGGTCGCAGTAGCAGTAAATGCCGCAACGATTGGACGTTGAGGTAAGGCTTCTACAAATTCTTTTATCTGAAGATACTGAGGTCTAAAATCTTGTCCCCATTGGCTTACACAGTGTGCCTCATCTACACATACCATATCGATTTTTACACTTTTCGCAAATGTCAAAAAGGCTTCATTCATCAAACGTTCAGGTGCTACATAAATAATTTTATATGTATACTCCCTTGCATTTTGTAATGCCTTGCGATATTGGTTCATATTCAAAGAACTGTTCAGATATGCGGCTCTAATTCCACTTTGATTCAATGCTCCTACTTGATCTTTCATCAAAGAAATCAAAGGTGATATCACAAGTGTGATTCCTTCCATCATCATTGCCGGTAATTGATAACAGATAGATTTACCTGCACCTGTTGGCATGATGCCCAACACATCCTGTCCTTGTAATATATGCTCGATCAATTCCTGTTGTCCGCTACGAAAAAAATCATATCCAAAATACTTTTTTAATGTCTGGAAAATATCCATAAAACTGCTCCTTTCGACATCTTATTTGATAAAACCAAAATGTCTTAATGCGTTAGCGACACCATCATGATCTGCATCATCACTCGCAAACATGACACGATCTGATAATTCCGGATTTTCTCCGCCGATCAAAATACTATGAGAAACGTATTCAAACATTGGTAAGTCATTATTGCTGTCACCAAACACGTAACAATCCTGTAAATCTATCTTCAAATGGTCACAAATAAATTGTATGCCTGTTGCCTTTGAATATCCTTTCGGTACTAATTCACAACGTTGTTTTCCTCGATCTATAAAGTTGAATAAAGATGATATCTCTTTTCGAAAACCTTCTTTTTTCTCCATATCCTTGATACATACAAATAGCTTACTAAATGATTTATCGTTTGTTTGTTCAGATAAAATACTCACATGATTTTCCTTATAACGTTGGATCATGGTTAATAGATCCTCATTTGTCATTTGATCACTCACATATAAATGATCCTTTCCTTCATAGAAAACTTCTCCATCATATTTTCGTATCAGTGCTTGGATTTGTACATGTTGATCTTGTGGGACTTCTTTATCCAATAAAACTTCTCCATGGTAGGTGATATAGGTGCCACAACCTAAAATCATACCATCAAATGGCCAGTCATAGATTTCCGGATCCAGAATCCCTTTTGTTCTGCCGGTATTCGCAAATAATAGATGTCCTTGCTGTTTTAATTCCTTTAATGCCTTAATTGCACTTGGCGCAATATGTTTGGTATCGTTATTTACCAGTGTACCATCATAATCAAAAAAGAATACTTTTCTCATAAATTAAACCCCTTTCTAAAAGAAAGGACTAAGTTTTCTTAGCCCTGTACCATTTCTAATCTGTTTTCAAGTTCATCAAAACGTCGATACACATCGACAAACTCATCACAAAGGATTTTAAATGCTTCTGCACTCATCAACTGATCCTGTGCATGCGACAGTAACAGAGTCAGCTCAACCCGCTCTCCTCCTGCTTCTTGTTGCACTAATTGCTGGTGTAAATGATGTCCCTTCGCATACATCTCATTACCCTTCTTCAGTAATACATTACAGGCTTCATAATTCCCGCTTTTTGCTTCCGCAATAGCTTCGATATAATCGCTCCTTGCCTGTCCGACACATGAAATAATCTCTAAAATATCCAGCTCTGATTGACTCATACGATACGCATCTCCTTTATGTAGATTTATTGTACCATATCTTTGATTTGAAGACACCCTTGTTTTTATAATTTTATAGATACGATTGATATTAAATCTAACCTTTATTTGATCATTGCTTATCATTTAATAAGATACTAAGGATATCATCCCCATATTTATCCACTTTTTTCTCACCGAATCCGGATACATACAATAATTCATTCTTGTTCATGGGCATTTTTAAAATTAATTCTTTTAATTGAAGATTATTATATATAAAATATGGTTTGATATTCTCTTCTCTGCTTTTGATTAAGCGATATTCTTTTAATTTATGATACAATTCTGATTCTTCTAATGACTCCTCAGTTACCTGATTGTCCTTTAAATAAGGTTCATACTTTACAGCATAGTCTATTTGTTTCTCCTTATGAGCATTCAAGAAACGCTGAGCCCATTTTATTAACTCTTCATCCGAGCTTGAAAATGAATCTGATTTTTCATTTGCTTTTTTCATATAAGTAATCAATTGATCTACACGAAAGACTTGGTTCTTGATGTCTTTATGCGCATACTTTGTATGCAATACGGTCTTAGGATTTGTCAATACAATAGCACTCCTATAAGTATCATAAAAATAACGTTCAACTAATACTCTTTTCAATTTTCCATTCTTTTGTTTGATCAGAATTTGTTTCAATAATTCCATATGACGTTGATTCTGCGTAATCGGTGAATAAATTCCCTCCTTCTTTTTTCTACCGGAAAATTCCATAGTTCTGATAAAATCGCCAGTATTGGTTATTGTAATATCTCCATAAAGATTTTTACATTCTAAAACAAAACATAGTTTTCTTGTAAAAACCATATAATCTATTTGCGCTTGTAAACCCTCATGTTCTAAATAGATATCATGTAAGATGACCATTGGCATATGGCTATTACGTAATTCAAAAGCAATGTTCTTCTCTCCGATTAATCCATATTCTAACAATCGAATATCTTGTTGTATTAATTTTTTACCTTCTTCATTTAATCTCGGTTCTATAAGCTTTAACTCTTGTAACTGATCATACAAATTAGAACTTTCTTTCAAAAATATTGGTTCTCTCATTTTATTAAATAATTTCATAATGTTCTCCCCTTTATCTTTTACTTCATTGATAACAATTGAATGGTAAATCCTGACATCAGATCCATATCATATTTAGTTTTACCCAATCGATATTCAGGTAAAAATACATAATTTTTTCTATCTTCATCAAGCAATGTATTAGCTTTCAAAGAAACATAACAGATACCTTGAATTCCTTCATTCATATTATATAAGGTCGCAGTCACCAGTTGAGGAATAATATAATTCGTCTTAAACGTCGCTCCCTCATTGTCTAATGCTCGAATGGAACATGCATATTGAAGCGGCAATTTATAAAATGCAAGTAATTGTTCCTGTCTTGAGGAATAGCCTTGTTTTTGTATGGTAAGATCAAATAGAGAAACCTTGTGGTTAAGGTTCATTTGGCATAATTGTACATCCTGTGTTGTGCCTAATTCAGCATAAACACATTCCTTACTAGATGCGACGTATAAGCAGGGTATCCCCGATAAACTAAAACGTTGGTTTCCAATCAGATAGCGTTGATCAAAAGGTATATGATAAAAATCAGATTCCTGAGTCAATAAATTCTTCGATATTCTCCCTCGATATAATATTTGATTGAGTTCTGATCGTTGTTTGAATAAATCTATATAAGTACCATCATCTATTTTGGTATGTATTAAATTTTGCATTTGTGAAGATGCGGTATTGACTCTACCATATAGATAATTGATCCAGATATCATTCACTTTATTACGGATACGTTTCAAGGTCTTGAATTCAGCTTCTTTTAAAGTCTTACTATCTTCTATGATACGAAGAACTTTCCTTGTGGTATCCATATAAGCTTTTCTGGTATCCGCATCTTTCTCTACTACGATATCAAGTACCTCTTCTTGAATGATCCGATCCCAAACCTTTGATAACTGCATCCTATCACCAGCCTTCATGTATCAGTGTACCATATTTTTTATCATTCCGGTCTTTTTTATAACGTATAGCTTTCTATATTTTTCTTACTTTACAATAAGATCAACCTCTAACGAATAAAACATTCCTTTTTATAGGATTCGAAAAATTTATAACTTTATTTATTCAAGTTACTTTACAAAAAGAATTTATGGTGTTATAGTATGGATGTAAAGCAAGGAGGCTTATGCATATGAAAAAATTTGACGCAATCATGATTGGTTTTGGGAAAGGCAGTAAGACCTTAGCAGGAGATATGGCTAAACGTGGATTAAAGGTCGCTATGATCGAACGCAGTAATCAAATGTATGGTGGAACTTGTATCAACGAAGGCTGTATCCCATCAAAATCATTGATCATACAAGCAGATAAATATGACTATCCAACAGCAGTAGAACATAAAGAAACACTTATCACAAAACTGAGAAAGAAAAACTTTGATAAACTAGATCAATTGGATCAAGTCACGATATTCACAGCGCAGGCAGACTTTATAAGTGATCATGAAGTACACATCCATAATGATGAGTTGGATGAAACGCTTTATGGTGATCATATATTTATCAATACAGGATCAAAACCTAATATCCCAAATATCAAGGGGATCAAAGAAACCACACATATTTATACCAGTGCTGAGTTAATGAAGTTAACGCAATTACCTAGACACTTGGCAATCATCGGTGGCGGTTATATAGGACTAGAGTTTTCCAGTATGTATGCTCGTTACGGTAGTAAGGTTACCGTATTTGAACATGGAGATCGTTTAGTAAAACGGGAAGATCAAGATATTGCCGATGAAATACAAAAGGTATTAGAAAACCAAGGGGTATCCTTTGTTTTCTCCAGTGCGGTAAAAGAGGTTAAAAATGATGGTGAATCTGTAGTTCTAACTTATGATGATGCATCTCATCAAACACATACGCAAGTCTTTGATGGCGTTTTATTAGCCGCAGGAAGACATGCAAATACCGCTTCCCTACACCTTGAACGAGCAGGTGTAAACACAGATACCAGAGGTACTATTTTGGTAAATGAGCATCTTCAGACGAATGTTCCTCATATCTATGCAATGGGAGATGTGAAAGGTGGCTTACAGTTCACTTATATCTCTTTAGATGATTATCGTATCGTAAAGGATCATCTATTTGGAAATGGAACACGTACAACCAATCATCGTGGAAATATTGCTTATTCTGTATTCATTTCACCTACCTTCTCTAGAGTAGGCTTAAGTGAACAAGAAGCGTTAGATGCAGGGTACGAAGTAAAGATAGCGACAATGAGCGCTGCTGCGATTCCTCGAGCAAACGTCATTTCTCAACCAAACGGTTTATTGAAAGCAGTGATTGACGCAAAAACAGATCAAATATTGGGTTGTGTATTATTCTGTGCGGAATCTGAAGAGATCATTAATTTTGTTGCCTTGGCAATGGATCAAAAACTTCCATATCAGGCAATTCGTGATCACATTTTCACACACCCAACAATGAGTGAAGCATTAAACGATTTATTCTCAAACGTAAAATAAATAAAAAGGAGGACTTATTATGTCAAATGTATTACACCCAAATGAACAAGAATTTAACGAACTTATCGCTCATAACGAAGTCGTATTCGTAGACTTCTTCGCATCTTGGTGCGGACCATGTAAGATGTTAGCACCTGAAATAGAAAGACTAGCTGATTCTTATAGTGGAAAGGTCAAAGTATTGAAAGTTGATGTTGATAAAGAACCGGGATTAGCTGCACGTTTTAAAGTACAATCTATCCCTAGTCTCTTCGTAATCAAACATGGAACTGTTGTGAAAAGTGCACTTGGATACCAGCCATATCCGAAGTTAGTTCAATTGATCGAAGGATAATATGTTACATCCTAACGACGTCCTAAGCAACCTTAGCTTACTTCTCGTTTTTACCGAAGGACTTCTGTCCTTCTTTTCTCCTTGTGTGTTGCCTTTACTACCAATCTACATGGGTTATCTGGCTGGCCACAGCAACCATGAGGAAGCACATCCGAAACGTAAGGTACTATTGTTTACCCTATGTTTTATCATCGGTATTTTCTTTGCCATCTTTTTGATGAATATCTCATTCAGTATCTTTTCTAGTTTCTTCTCTTCTCATATGCTACTGTTTTCCAGAATCGGTGGTGTTCTTATCATCTTATTGGGCATTCATCAATTAGGGATCATAAAATTTAAAACATTAGAACGTACATTTAAAATCGGCATCAAACCAAAGAAAACGATGAATATTTTCATTGCATTTGCGATGGGATTTACCTTCAGTTTCGCATGGACACCTTGTATCGGACCTGCCTTATCCAGCATTCTGATTCTGGCAGGTAGTGCACAAAGCTTTTTGATCAGTAATCTTTTGATGCTATTATATGCCCTTGGTTTAACTATTCCCTTTTTGATCCTCGGTATCTTTACCAATCAAGCTTTGTCCTGGTTATCTTCACATAAGAACATCATGAATGTTACGGTAAAAGCTGGCGCAATCATTTTAATTCTTATGGGAATCGCTATGTTTACAGGTAAGATGAATACCATATCCAGCTACTTAAGTCCAACACCTACAAGCTCTCAAAGTAGTACACCAACCAAAGAGGAACAAAAACAGAGCGAAGAAAAAGAAAAACAGCCTACTGATGAGAAACAAGAAGTTCCTCCTTTGGATTACACATTGACTGATCAAAAGGGAAACAAAGTATCTTTTGAAGATTATCGAGGCAAAGTCATCTTCCTAAACTTTTGGGCAACCTGGTGTCCACCATGTCAAAAAGAAATGCCTCATATACAAGAGTTATATGAAAAGTACAAAGATAGTGATGATGTTGCGGTATTAACGATTGTTTATCCGGCAGGAGAAGAAAATGGAAGTCAAAGCGTGTATGATTTTCTTGATGAAACAGGATATACGATGCCGGTATTATTTGATGATGGCTCCTTGAGTGCCGCTTTTGGTATTCACAGCTATCCTACGACTGCCATGATTCAAAAAAACGGAGTGCCTTATGGTATTGCGAAGGGACAATTGACTAAGGATATCATGCAACAAATCATTGATCAAACTCTACAAGCAGAAAAATAAACTGTACAGTTTCAAAAAAATTCATTATAATAACGAGGAAGGTGATGACATGAAAAAACAATATGACTTACCATGTAACATAGCGCAAAGTCTAAATTTGATCGGTGATAAGTGGACACTTTTGATCTTACATACGGTAAGAAACGGAAGACATACCTATAAAGAATTACAAGAAGCATTGGAAGGTATTCCGACAAATCTATTAAGCAAACGATTAAAAGATCTTTGTGAAGATGGTTTATTACAATGTTCCTTATATTCTCAACATCCACCTCGTTATCAATATGAACTTACCGAAAAAAGTGAAGATATGGATGACATTTATAATGCTATTTTGATATGGGGCGATAAGCATCTAGATAAAAGCTATAAGTGTTTGAAATTCAAAAATGCCAATGTAAAGATTGCGTATATGAATGAAGATACCGGAGAAATCATCGATCCAAAGGATCTTATCGTAGAAAATCGCTAATGAAAAGGCCGCCAATCAATGGTGACCTTTTTTCTATTTTGATTTCTGTTCTTCATAATCACATGCAAGAATAGCATGCATACATGCATCACAAATTCCTTGATTGTTAACATCTGCTTGTCTTAAGATCCCTTCTTGTTGTAAACCACAATGTTCCATAACTTTGCCGGATCCAATATTATGAGGATCATGTTGGGATTCAATACGACGTACTTGTACCTCTTCAAATAGGAAGCGAATGACTTCCTTAAAAGCTTCCGTGGTGATACCTTTTCCCCACCACTTTTTTCCGATACAATAGCCAATATGTACCAAATCCAGTTCTTCCTTTTGATCAACGACACTGATCGTTCCGATTGGTTGATCTCCATATTCCTTGATGGTAATTGCCCATTGATAGAAATTCTTATTTTGATATTGGTTTACCCAATCCATCACTATGCTTTCTGTGACCTTTATGGAAGCATGTGGTGTCCATCTTAAATACTTTGTGACCGCAGGATCTTTTGCCCAATGTTCAAACATAGGTTTTGCATCTGATTCTTTAAATGGCCGTAATATCAAACGACTTGTATATAACGGTGTGGTACCTTTATGTTTCATATTCCTTCTCCATATTTTTGTATTTGTGACATAAGTTGATGTGATATCTGTTCCTATCTATGCAATGCATCACTTACCTACGCATTCTGTACATCAACATCTATGAACCATGGTTTCATATAACATCCTCTCTAAAGGATAATCGTTCCAGTGGATAATACACTTTCTTTTCCTCTTTTAGATCTGCATGAATCAACGCCTTTACGATATCACTCGCTAAGGATAGCTCTACAACCTCGCCATTCTTTTCTAACACCCAAATATTATGACCATTTTCATTACTTGCATAAGGAGAATATGGTTTTTGAGATACTGCATCCTGATGAACATAATAGGTTGAATCATATCCAAGTTTTTTCACATATGTGATAATATCTTTTACATCCTCATCACTTTGTATTGTCTGATATTCGAATAGCTTTCTATTTAATATACGATATGCAAGATCTGCGGCAATAAAGTCCTTTCCTTGAATCAAACAAGAAAAGCCATATAGTGCTGCCGGTTCATCCAAGCGATACAATGCTTTCACATCTGCACATTCACCACTCAAAAAAGGCGCAAACATAGGGGCGATCTCTTTGATTGAGGAATCCATTTGATACAGATCTTTTAATCGCCGAAATAGAATCGATAACAAGGATTCATAGCTTCTTGCGACAGGATGTAAATATACCTGCCAATACATATGATAGCGTGCCATGATGTAATCCTCTACACTATGAATTCCACTTTCCTTTACCACGATCCTACCGTCATGTACACGAATGGTTCGTAAGATTCTCTCTAAATCAAAGTTACCATAACTGGTTCCTGTGAAATAAGCATCCCTTAACAGATAATCCATACGATCTGCATCTAATTGACCGCTTACCATTTGATTCATACACTCTTTTGGATGTTGATAGGTGATGATACTTGCGACATCTCTTGGTAAACACTCATCTACAGCCGCAAGGATATGATGAATTTCCGTATCCTCCATGATGATTTTTACTGTATATTCCTCATGCTTCAAAGGGGAAATTCCTTCAAAGGCATGAGAGAATGGACCATGTCCGATATCATGTAACAACCCGGCTAACATAACCGTTGCTTTTTCATACTCAGTCAAATTTTCTTTCAGCTCGGATATTTCATTTACCATTCTTCTAACGATTTCATAGACGCCAAGTGAATGCGAAAATCTTGAATGTTCCGCAGTATGATATACCTGAAAATCTCCTCCCAATTGATGGATCCTTCTTAATCTTTGAAATTCCTTTGCGTTGATACAATCCCAGACAACTTGAAGATTCACATGGATATAGCCATGAATGGGATCTCGCATCACTTTTACTTCATCTGTTTGTTTCACACTTTCACCTCCTATAGCCTTTCTTTTCTATTTTATGAAAACGATTTCTGCTTATTCACTAACATAACCGGTTTTCTTTACCAACTCTTTTGCCTGTTGAGATGTCAACCATTCCAACATCTGTTTCACCTTTGGATTTGTGTTACTTTTTAATGTGATAGCATAAAAGCTATTGGTAATAGGATAGCTTCCGTTTCGAATCGTTTCTTCATTCGGTTCTATTCCATTGATCTTTAATAGCTTGATTTTATTATTTCCTACCATCTCATTGGCATAAAAGCGAAAAGAGAATCCCAAGGCATTCGCACGATTTCGATAATCCGCACTTTTGGAAATGATTTCACCCATACCGGATGGTACTTCTTCCTCTATTGCCGGTTTTAAAGTTCTTCCATCCATCAACCTTAATAATGCACTTTGTGAACCACTTCCTTCAGGACGTTGAAATGCCAGTATTTCCTCATCTGCTCCACCAACCTGTTTCCAATTGGTGATGTTACCCTCATAAATATCCTGAATTTGTTGAATGCTCAATTCATTGATCGGGTTATCCTTATGAACAAAGAACACAAAGCCTTCCTTTCCGATTGGTGTCAACACCATCTCTTCTTTCGCTTCATCAAACATTGCTTTCTGTTTCTCACTTGGCCCCGCCACAAAAATGATATCCGCCACATGATTCAAAAGATTTTCATAAGCAGTAGGTGTAGTTGTACATAAAACCTCAGAATCATATTGTTGATACGTTTTCTTTGGATAAAGCGCTTGCGCATAGGAAGCATATACAGGGTATAATGCAGTTGCCCCATCCATGACAGGTAACGGTTCACTGATCGTTAGTGTAGATGGTTGTTTCAACGTTGCCAGTTTATCACTTTCAAACGGTTGATACTGGGTTAGATCTACTTCATCAGATAATACCTCATAACGATTTTGCCATGCATCATATGACATTGTCACTAGGATGATTGCCAAACATAATAATATACCGCTTAAGGATAACAGTTGTAATTTCATTCTCATCCATTTTTTATGACGCATGTAATAAATCGTATTTGCCCAAAGCCAAACATAAGCCAAAACAGCTAACAATAGAAAGATCCATTGAAGATACATATGTATTGTTGACCAACTTGCGAATAACACGAATTGAAAAACGATTGGTAATGAAATTAAAGTAAGGATAATGGATGCAATCAAAATCATCATACTCATAAAACCTCTCCTATCACACGCTCAATGATACATTGATCCGCTGGTTCAAAAGAATATAAATTTAAGGTAGCTTTATCTACCCATTTCCATTCATGATGAACATGTAAAGTGGGTATTCCTTTCCTTAAGGTACAAACATATGCAGAAACGTGAATACAAAGATCTTCTCTGACATCCATCACATCTTGTAAGAAGAAATCAACCTTGACATCTACATCTAGTTCTTCTTTTAATTCCCTTACCAGTGCTGCTTCTTTTGTTTCACCTGGTTCGACCTTACCACCGGGAAATTCCCACATATTTTCATGTACGCCTTTTCCTCTTCTCGCAATTAAGACTTGATGCTCTTGACGAATGATTCCACATACTACTTCTAATTGTTTCATAAGCGTACCTCTCTTAACTACATTATACAAAACTGAGTAAGAATTACAATTGTAAAATGAATTGCAAAACTGAATTTTTCTTAATAACCATATAAGTGTAACTGATAATGATGCAAATCCATCCGTCATTTTTACCTTCTTTTCTTGTTATCTTAGGAAAATAGAGGATAGTATCTTAAAACAAACAAAAATGATCACATTTAGTGTTATAATAGCTTCATAGAATAAAGGAGGCTCATTATGAAAATAGGAACGATAGGTACAGGTTTTATCGTGGATTGGTTTTTAAATGCAGTACAACAAAATGAAGGTGCAACTGCTGTTGCGATGTTCTCTCGAAAAAAAGAAAGTGCAATGACATTATCCAAAAAATATGGTATTAAGACCATCTATACAGATTATAAGGAAATGCTCACAGATCAAAATGTAGATACTGTATACATTGCATCACCAAACAGTCTTCATTATCCCTATGCAAAAGAAGCATTGTTAGCCGGTAAACATGTTATTTGTGAAAAGCCGTTTACATCTAATGTAAAAGAGTTCATGGATTTAAAACAAATCGCAAAAGAAAAGAAGCTCTTTCTTTTTGAAGCAATCGTTACCATCCATATGCCAAATTATCTTGAAATCAAAAAACAATTGTCAAAATTGGGAACCATACGCATGGTACAATGTAACTTCTCTCAATATTCTTCTCGTTATGATAAATTCTTAGCCGGAGAAACGCCAAATGTCTTTAATCCGAAATTCAGTGGTGGTGCATTATCAGATATTAACATTTACAATCTTCATTTCGTAATGGGATTGTTCGGTAAACCTCAACATGTTCATTACTTTCCTAACAAACATGAAAATGGTATTGATACCAGTGGAGTGGCTATTCTCGAATATGATACCTTCAAAGCTGTTTGTGTAGGATGTAAGGATACAAAAAGTCATAATATAGCTCAGATTCAAGGAGAGCTAGGCTATATCAGTGTCAATTCAGAAACTAGTAAATGCAGTCATGCCGTTTTGAATATCGGTACAGAAAGTATTGACTTGACACTTGAACAAAACGAAGATGCTTTATACTATGAGTTAAAAGATTTCATTAAAATCATAGATCAACAAGACCATGAAAGGTGCATGGAACTACTTGAGTATTCACAAATTGTCATGGAAGTTTATGAAGCTGCAAGAAAAGATGGTGGTATCCAATTTGAAGCAGATCAAAATGATTAGTTGATCAGGCAATATTCTCTACCATAATATATAGCAGATAGGACAGCAAACGCTGTCCTTTTTAATATAAGAAAAAGCAAACAATAGATACATTGTTTCATGATTTAGCATTTTGTAACAATTTTCATCATTTCGTCATATTTTAGATAGAACAAGGTACGATCTCATCTAATTGTCACAAAGTTTTCATTTAAAAATATCACAGTATGAAAACAAGTGATTTCAATTGTTGAACAAATATGGCATTCAAACTATAAGAAAGCAATATTTGTGCTATTCCCTATATTATGAAACAGTTTTCAACAACTCATCACATTTTGGTTACATTTTCTTTGAAAAGTTGTGAAAAAAGTGTTGCAAATTTGTGAAAAGTCCTTATAATGATAACTATGAAAGTGTTCAATGACGAACAGACACAGAAAAACTACACTGTAAGCATTGAACACTTTTATTATCAATGAAAAAAAGAGGAGGAATTGGAATGAAAAAATTAGTGTCCATATTAACCTGTGCACTGATGGTTTTCTCACTTGCAGGATGTGGTTCTGACAGCTCATCTGATGGAAAAACATTTACCTTTGCAAGTGAACTAGATATCATCTCACTTGATTCAACAGTAGGCGATGATGGTATGTCATTCAATGCAATGCATGCATTGACAGATGGCTTGATGGGATTGGATAAAGATCAAAAAACAGTAAATGCATTGGCAGATAAGTATACGGTAAGTGATGATAACTTAACGTACACATTTACATTAAAAGATGCAAAATGGTCTAATGGTGATCCGGTTACAGCAAACGACTTCGTTTATTCTTGGAGAAGAATCATCAAAAACTCCGGTAACTATGCTTACATGATGGGTTCAGATGGCGCAAGCATTAAAAATGCTGATGCAATCATGAAAAAACAAGAAGACGGTAAAGAACTTAGTGATGCTGACTTAGAAACATTAGGTGTAACCGCAAAAGATGATAAGACATTGGTTGTTGAATTAGACAACCCAGTACCTTATTTCTTGGATTTAATGACATTCCCTTGTTATTATCCACAGAACCAAAAATTCGTTGAAGAAAAAGGTGACAAATATGGTGCTGATGCTGACAATATGATCTCTAACGGTGCATTCGTATTGAAATCATGGACAAAAGGTACAGAAGCTGTCTTTGAAAAGAATCCTGATTACTATAACAAAGATGCAGTGAAACTTGATACTTTGATCATGAAACTGGTTCAAGATCCTAAAACAGCTGCTATGGCATTCGATAATGGTGATAACGATTACTGTACGATCAACTCTGAATTAGTTGATAAATACAGTGGTCAAGATACATTTGAACAATTTAATGAAGGATACTTATTCTATCTTCAGTTAAATTTCGAAAATGAAAATATTGCGAACTTAAATCTACGTAAAGCAATTTCTTATGCAATCGATCGTAAAGATTTCACAGATAGCGTATTAAAAGATGGTTCTCAACCTGCAAGAGGTTTCGTTCCTGCCGGTTTATCTACAGGACCTGATGGAAAAGACTTCCGTGATTCTGCGGATACTTTCACAGCTTATGATACAACAGAAGCTCAGAAATACATGGATGCTGCTTTAAAAGAATTAGGCAAAGACAGTGTAACCGTTGAGTTGTTGTATGGTACTGATGAATCTCCTATGGATCAAATGGCAGAATATTTACAAAATGCTTTAAGTAAGATCAAAGGCTTAAAAGTAGAATTGGTTTCAACTACAAAGAATGACCGTATCTATAATAGAGAAGCAAACGGTGAATTCCAAATTGCATTAACACGTTGGGGACCTGATTATGCTGACCCTACAACTTACTTGAATCTATTGTTAACAGGCAATAACAATAACTATGGTAAATACACAAGCAAAGATTTTGACGCAAAAATGGATGAAGCAAAAGCAAATGTAAATGATGCAAATGCTCGTTGGAAATCTTTGATCGAAGCTGAGAAGATCGCAATGGAAGACTTTGCGTACATTCCTGTATTTGAAAAAGGTTCCGCAGCACTTCACAATACTAAGGTTACCGGATTGGTGCACAAACCAGTTGGTGTTCCATATACATTTAACTACGTTGATATCGCTGAATAAAACAATTAAATTGGAATAGTAAGAAAACACATGATAGCTTGCTATCATGTGTTTCTATTTGTTTAAAGGAAAGGAAGGAATTCTATGGATAAATCCATGTTAAAATATATTGCAAAACGACTTATGATTGCAATTGCCACACTATTTATCATTCTTGTGGTGCTGTTTGTCCTCACAAAAATGCTTCCTGGATCTCCAATCAATAATGAAAAGCTAAGTCCTGCACAAAGGGCGGTCATTATGGCAAAATATGGACTTGATAAACCAATCTTGGAACAGTTTGTGAATTATCTAGTCAATATGCTGCATGGAGATTTCGGAATTTCTTATACATTATATAAAGAATACCCAGTTGCTGAACTATTAACTTCAGCATCAAAAATTTCATTCTCTTTGGGAATCGGTGCTTGTATTCTTGGTACTATCATTGGAATGGCGTTAGGTGTATTTGCGGCTTTACACCGAAACACATTTTGGGATACACTTGCGACAGGTATTTCTGTTTTAGGTGTTTCTATACCATCCTTTGTATTCGCACTATTATTGGTTATCTTTTTAGGAAATATGTTAAAAATATTACCTGCATCCTATAGTCCGAGAAATGCGATCGTATCTTCCATTCTTCCCATGCTTGCCCTATCTATGGGTGTCATTGCCAATGTTGCACGTTTCACTCGTACAGAAATGATATCTGTTTTGAATAGTGAGTATATCACCTTGGCAAAAGCAAAAGGATTGGATAAACGAACCTTGATCATGCGTCATACCTTACGTAATAGTTTGATACCGGTCATCACGATATTAGGACCGATCCTAGTCAATTTGATGACAGGTACTATGGTAGTTGAATATATTTGCGGCGTACCTGGGCTTGGTAAGCTTTTGATCAATAGTATTCATGCCAATGATGTAAATATCATCGTTGCTTGTTCCTTCTTATATGCAGCGATGTATATCATTATGACGTTGTTCATTGATATCGCATATGGATTGATTGATCCTCGTATTAGATTAGGAAAGGATGATTAATATGGAAGATATGACATTTTTAGAAAATGACTTTGAATTTGTATCAGAACCACAAGAACTGATCAAAGATGAAGTTCTTCCTGACAGACCATTCTGGAAAGATGCACTTCATCGCTTTTGTGAAAATAAAGGTGCCGTTTTCGGTGCTATCTTTATTATCATATTTATCTTACTTGCGATTTTTGTACCGATGTTAAGTTCATGGGAATTTGATGACATGAATACCAAAATCGCCAATATCACACCAAATGCTGTACATTGGTTTGGTACAGATAATTATGGACGTGACTTGTTTGTTAGAGTATGGTCCGGTTCAAGAATCTCTTTATTTGTGGCGATTGCCGCTGTATTGATCGATGTATTTATCGGTATGATCTATGGCTTGATCAGTGGCTACTTTGGAGGAAAAGTTGATTCTGTAATGCAAAGAATCCAAGAAATTATCAACTCTATTCCAACACTTGTTATTTTGATCCTTTTGATGATGGTATTAAAAGCATCGCTGACAACGATCATCATTGCATTGATGTTTACAGAATGGATCGGTATGGCTCGTATTACAAGAGCGCAGGTATTAAAGGTAAAAGAAGACGAATTCGTATTGGCTTCTCGTACCATGGGTGCCGGTCATATCTTTATCATTTTCAAAGAAATCTTGCCGAATATCTTTGGACAGTTAATCATTATGTTTATGATGAGCGTTCCTAATGCAATCTTCTATGAAGCTTACTTAGCGTTCGTAGGTTTGGGTATACCGAAACCTAATGCTTCTTTGGGATCTTTGATCAATGATGGATTTAACTTCATCCTTGTCTATCCATATATGATGGTTATTCCGGCAGTTGTTTTAGCACTTTTGATGCTAAGCTTCAATCTGTTTGGTGATGGTCTGCACGATGCCTTAGACCCAACGATGAAGGAGGGATAGGATATGGCAGAAAGAGAAAGAATTTTAAAAATAAGAAACTTAAATATATCCTTTAAAACAGATAGTGGAAAAGTAAGTGCCATTCGTGGTGTTAACCTAGATTTATATAAAGGTGAAACAATTGCAATCGTCGGTGAATCCGGTAGTGGTAAATCCGTTACCACAAAAGCAATCATGGGTATCCTTGCGAACAATGGTACCATTGAAAGTGGCTCTATTGAATATACTTGGTATGATGAATATACCGGAGAAAAACATGTAGAAGATATCGTCAAGATGTCAGAAAAGATGAAACAAAAAGAAATTCGTGGTAGAAAGATTGCAATGGTATTCCAAGATCCAATGACATCTTTGAATCCAACAATGACCATAGGAAAACAAATTATGGAGCCTATGATCTATCACTATAAGAAAAGCAAACAGCAAGCATATCAAGAAGCTGTTGAGTTATTAAAATTGGTTGGTATCACAGATGCAGAAAAACGTATGAAAAACTATCCTCATCAATTGTCAGGTGGTATGCGTCAACGTATTGTCATTGCAATTGCATTATCCTGTGATCCCTATGTTTTGATTTGTGATGAACCTACAACTGCACTGGATGTTACTATTCAGGCCATGATATTAGAGTTGATTCAAGATATTCAGAAAAAGAAAAACTTATCCGTTATTTATATTACACATGATTTAGGTGTTGTCGCAAAAGTTGCGGACTTTGTCAATGTCATGTATGCCGGTAAGATCATTGAAACAGGTACCATTGATGAAATCTTCTATGATCCTCGTCACCCTTATACTTGGGGACTATTAAGTGCCATGCCGGATCTGGATACTGATGATGATGAATTATATACCATTCCAGGTACTCCACCAAACTTGACCAAAGAAGTAAAAGGTGATGCCTTTGCACCTAGAAATCAATTTGCGTTGAATATCGATCTAAGAGAAGAACCTCCTATGTTTGATGTTCCTGGTTCTAAATCTCATAAAGTCGCAACTTGGTTAATGCATGAAAAAGCACCGAAAGTCGATATGCCGGAATCCTTAAAACGTCGACTGGAGAAAATGCAGAAGGAAGGGGTGAAATAAATGGAACCAATCTTAAAAGTTGAGCACCTTAAGCAATATTTCAAGGTAAGTCGTAAATTTACAGTAAAAGCTGTAGATGATATCTCCTTTGAAATCATGCCCGGAGAAACCTATGGACTGGTTGGTGAATCCGGTAGTGGAAAGTCTACGACCGGTAGAAGTGTGATCCGTTTATATAAACCCACGGATGGAAAAATCATGTTTAACGGACAAGATATTTCAGGCAAAATGAGCAATGAAACATCTAAAATGTTGCATACAAAGATGCAAATGATTTTCCAAGATCCAATGGCTTGTTTGAATCCTCGTCGTAAAGTTATGGATATCATTGCGGAAGGGCTTGATATTCATCATGATTATACAACGCATGAAGAACGTGCGGAAAAGGTTTATCAAATGCTGGAACTGGTTGGTCTTTCTAGAGAACATGCGAGTCGTTATCCACATCAATTCTCCGGTGGACAACGTCAACGTATTGGTATTGCAAGAGCCTTGATCATGAATCCTGATTTGATCATCGCCGATGAAGCAATCTCTGCACTTGATGTATCTATTCAAGCTCAGGTTGTAAATCTAATGAAGAAAATCCAACAAAAAACAGGTACGAGTATTTTATTCATTGCACATGATTTGAGTATGGTAAAATATATATCCGATAGAATCGGTGTATTACACTTGGGACATCTTGTCGAAACCGGAACGACCGAAGAAATTTTCAATAATCCAATTCATCCATATACAAGAAGCTTATTGAGTGCCATTCCTACACCGAATCCGGTCGTAGAAAAAACAAGAAAAGCATTTACTTATGACTATTCCAGCAGTGGTGTAGATTACCATGCGGGAAAAGATCAGCTCATTGGAGGTACTCATCATGTCCTAGCGACAGATGATGAATTACGTGAATGGACAAAATAGTGAAAGTATGAAATGAAAACCACCAACTAGGTGGTTTTTTCCTTATGTTTGTATACTTTAACTTCCGTATGTCTTATCAAGATGAAACAAGACATTTTAAAAATCCCCAGTATCAATACGATATCATATCATTTATTACAAGAGATTCCCATTATTCCATTTCTTTTTTCTTCTATTCAAAGGAAAAATGTATTCATAAAAGCCGTAACAAGTAATCATTTTTTATAAAACAAGCCAATGAGAAGCAAGTAAAAAGATGTAACAACCAACGAAACAGCTACTGTTAATCTACTATAAGAACAAAAAAGTAATATCATAGAAACAACAATTAGAATGAGATTTAAATTTTTCTTTATCTTCTCCATGATTTTATTTGTATATTACAGGCTTTACAGCCATTTCAATATACGACTCCTTTCTATCAGCTTCCTTAATCTAGCTTTATTTTAACTCAATAAAAAGAAAAACACAACATGTAAGCGTTGTCACTTCTCTTTTGGCATTATATAAATTAGTTAAAAAGTATCATAGATTATCTGTCTTTTCTTGGTTTTTAATATATGTACACCTTTTAACCGATTAGCTAAAGAGGAAAGTTCTTATTTAATGAATGAAAACGAAATTAAGACTATTTTAGTTGAGAAATTCCCATAAAAATTTAAAGGTATGAGTCTTTCATAATCTAATTTTCTTTTCGTTGATAGAATACGTTATTATTGACTCAAAATAGTTTATACTATATTAGTAATGTCAAACTTCTTTATTTATATCAACAGTATCATGCAGTTGGTTTCTTTCATCGTTATCATCATTTGCTTGATCTATAGTTGTATAAAACTGAACAAACGATGATGAAAGAAAAGACAGTCAATATGGCTGTCTTTTATAATAGACTGTGATCCTGCATTCTTCGAACATAAGAATCCGCCTGTTTGATAGCGAGCACGTTATCGTTTGGATCCATGACAACGATTTGAATCTGAGATATCGTAAATCCATGTAGAACGATTGGATTCGTTATATCATAGATAAATAAGGTATGTTCTAATTCCTTTTTCCAAAGCAAACAAATGACCAAAGGATCCATTTGATACATGCTTGTATCTTGTTCTATCAACCATTGAATCATCGCCTTAGCATCCATATGATCATAACCATAAGAGGATAAAGATTCCATCAATTCATTGAGCCAATTACCTTTCTCATTTGGGATAGAAAGATGTACTTTATTGTCTGTTTTGTACAATAGAAAATTCTCAATTCGATGTTTTGCCAACACTTCATTATAAAATCTTCTTGTTACATCCATATAGTTAAAATAATCTACATAGAATACTTTCACCGGGCAATTCGTCAAACGCATACCTTTTGCCTCAACAATAAAAATACAATCATATTTTGTAAAATCAATGCTATCAATTTCATAAAAGGAATAAAAATCCCTATGAATATTATAACGTTCTGCAGTCATAACACGATTACTTGTAGATACGCTTGTATCTCCGCTAAATTGTCCGATAAAAGCCACATGGATCATATGATATTCGTTATTGACGATGAAAATTGCGTTGAACAATTGTACAGTTAAATTTAACACATCATATACGATATAATCAAAATGCGTGATTCTTTTTATCATTTCCAAGATCTGAAGACTCAATGAAGTGGATACAGGTACCATTCTCACGATTTCATGAGTATTCATGCGATTATTCATTACTCTGATGCCATTTCTCTTCATCAATAGGAATTCATATACATAGGTTTCTAGGAAATCAAGTATATGAACCTTCCTACCGATATCTAGATGGATGGTCTTAGAGAGTGTCAATTGTAGATCTCCCATGATCTGTGCCAAATGATTTCCTAATTCACCTTGTTCCATTAGTTCCTTTGGAAGGTTTTGTGATCCTGTCAACAATAACAATTTGATAAATTTAAACTCTGATTCCTCTATATGAAAACATTCTAACAACATTTTTGCGCACAAGGTAAATGCATCATTTCCTTGAATGATAAACCCTTCATCAAAAGGATAAAGATCATACCCATTGACCTTGATGAGAAGATAGAAATATAAGCGTTGGAATTCTAAATCACGTAAATGGATATTAAATTGTTGTAATATCTTCGCAAGTTTGATTCTTATATCCTTCATATGAGTAGGATCAATTTGATATCGTTTTATTGCCATCGGCATAAAATCATATTGTTCTAGATAACTATCATAAATATCACAGAAATCAATCAAACAACTTCTTACTTGATAAGAATCTGCTTCTATCTTCATCCCATAGTAAGGTGTACTATTCAAATAAATGCCATAGAAATCTAATATCGTTCTAACATAACGAAGATCATTGGTCAAAGTAGCCATAGAGATATTCATCTCATCAATCAAATCATCGCCTCGTACATAATCCTTTGCGCATAAAAACTTGCGAATGAGATAGGCAATTCTTGGATTATCTCCATAGTGATACATTACCTCATTATTCAAATATGCACTACATTGATATTTCAAAGATTCATAAGCTTCTCTGTTTTGATCATTAGGTTCCGCACTATAACCACGATTACGATTCGAATTGATCACGATATGTTTTTGACAGCGTTCCAATTCTTGATTGATGATTAGGATTTCTGACTGTAAAGTACGATTGGATATCTGTGCATAAGCCAAAAGATCATCTATATGTGAGACCTCATTTCGTAATAGATGATCTAAAATCTTTATTTGACGTAAACTTAACTGCAACATAGAAATCCTCCTTTGATGATATGGTAAGGATATGTTCTCATTGTATCACAGCGCATTTTCCAAGTATAGACTTTGTATGGTCTGAATCTGTTCCTCACTGATATGGAGAACTTGTTTCACATAGGCAAGAATTGAGCCGTAATGTGTTTTGATTTCTTGTATTGCTGCATTTAAATACGCTTCTTCTGTAGTAAATAAAGAGAACAAATACTGTGCGACCTCTTCATCTCCTTGTGCCATTTTTCTGAAATTTGCCAAATATCGTTGATTTTTCTTTTCTCTGGCACGATTTGTTAATAGATAATCATACATGATCACTGACTCATCAACACCAAGGATACTTAACAATAACATGGCCGCATATCCCGTGCGATCTTTTCCACCTTTACAATGGAAGTATAATGGCGCAGCATCTGCTTGTGCCATTAATGTTAGGGTGTCACGATAGGCTTGTTGGCTCAATTCATTGTTCACAAATTCTATCTGTTGGTTCATCATAGATTTCCTTGCCATATCAGGATCTTTTTTTACTTGTTCCTTTGCGAATGCTATCTGCATCGCATGGTGGTCCATCTGTTCTCCATTTTGTAACGATCCGGCGAATGCCGCTATTTTCCCATCAGGAATGAAATGATATTGTTTGATATCTCGATGTCCCAGTTGATTAGGAGATGATTTCCATTCCTGTTCTCCTCTGAAATCGATGATACTATTGAGTTTTACCTCATCTAAATAAGGGATACCTGTAGATGCGATATTATACAAATGATCTCCTCGATATAATAATCCCCATTTAAGAGGTCTACCATCTTTTCCGATATAACCACCTAAATCTCTAAAATTGTACATCCCATCAATTGGAAGAATACGAAATCCACATAAACACTGAGTTCCATCATCAAAAGCCAACGTAAAGTAATAACGCTCTTTACAAGCATCAGGGAAAGAAATCACTGTTTGATTTCCTTCACCTGATCCGATATAACAACTTTCGTTTATACACTTTTGTGCATCTTTATGTGCATAGATACGATAGGAGGCAGCACTTGCTCTATCATGAAGTTCGAAGGATAATTGATCATCCTCTGTTTTATAAACCTCTGCGAACATTCACTTCTGCTCCTTCGCCTTCTTCAACACGCTTTCCAGACTCACCGGTTCATCAAACGCTGCTATTTGATATTCCACCTGTACTCCCATTTTGATCAGCTCTTCTAATGCTTGTTCTTCCTCTGGAGAAAAACTTAAATCATGTGCATAGGAGTGACGATCCTGACGACTTCTCATACCACCATAATTAATATAGTCAATTGGTACACCACCTTGTTTTAATGCCAATGCATCTGATGTACTTCCCAGAATCAAGAACGTTGAACGTTTGATTGGATTTTTCTTATAAATATTTACGAACTGCTGTACACCAAACACATGTACCAATAAATCCGGAGCTGCCATCTTTAACACCTGCGCTTGTACAGGATTTTGTGCAGCAGCATCATTCACACAGATTACCTGCTCTGCATTCACATGACGAAGCCAACTAGTTGCGACCTGTCCATGTATCAATCTGTCATCAATACGAATCCACTTGATTGCCATTCTCATTCATCCCTTTCAATTTTTTACTGATATTCACTAAGGTGTCTTTATGAATTGTTTCTATTTTATCTTCCATTTCTGTTAGGGAGCTTGTTTGATCCAATACAACTTCCAATAACAAAGGCACATTCAATCCGGAGAATACACGCACATCCTCCATATGTTCGATTGCTAAATAAGTAGCGACATTTGCTGGAGTTCCACCATAGATATCAGTTAACACAATACATCCATCTTTTGTGTCTAATGTTTCATATAGTTCCTTTATTTCTGATAATGCCGTTTCGTATGGTTTTCCTTCTGTTACCAATACAGTCCCTATATTTTCTTGTTCATGTCCGATGATCATCTCCATGGTTTCTTTTGCGGCTTTCGCAAATTCCCCATGAGATGCAAGGATCAATGCCTGTCTAGCCATTATGCGATCACTCCGACCATTGCTAAAATCGTACCGATGATCAATATCGCAAATATCATAACGATCAACCATTTACGAGGTACTCGTTTGTTGATTTGATATAGACCGATCGTAATAAGTAAAGGCAGTACATGTGGCATAACACCATCTAATAATTCTTGTATATTTACAACAGTTTCCTTTACCTGAATCACATAACCAATATTGAATTTTACAGAAGATGATATCAATGCACCTAACACGATGACACCAACCATAGTAGCTAAATTAATGATATTACTCATCATTTTCGCTTGTTCTCCGGAAGTAACAAATTCCATTCCTTTTTGATATCCAAGAATAATACCACCATATTTAATGGCAATATTGATACCGTTATAGATGACAAACATCAAAATAACACCTAAGAAATTTCCTTGTAATGCATAAACTGCACCAATACTACCTGCAATCGCCTGTATGGTCAATTTAAATACAGAATCACCGATACCAGCCAAAGGTCCCATCATTCCTGCTTTTACCGCAACAACCGCCTCTTTTTCATCTATAGAAGTCGTTTCTTCCAAAGCCGCTGTAATACCCAATATCATACCGGTAGCGGTATTTTGAGATAGGAAATATTCCAAATGACGTTGCATAGCCGCAACACGTACTTCTTCAGGCTCATCTTTATATATCTTATTTAATACAGGAGCCAGCGCAGTCGCAAAGCCAATGGATTGTGCAGTAACATTATTGATTGCAGTACCTAGACCCCAAATTTGTAACTGCCAAAACATTTTATTTAAATCTTTTTTTGTTAAAATTCCTGTAGTCTGTGCTTCTTTCTTTTTTCTCATAGGTCATATTCTCCTTCCCCATCTACATCAGCTGTAGTAGCTACTGGTGCAGGTGCTGCTTGCTGTTGATCCTTGATCTGCATGATCCATAAATATAATGTACCAAAAGCCAATGCGATCAACGTAATAGGTAAGATATCTAAACCAAGATAAGCATTTAAAACAAATCCGAAAATCAAGAATGCCCACATACCGTTCTTCATAATGATGGTCATAAGAATGGATAAACCTACCGCTGGTAGAATTCTACTTGCGACATTCAAAGAGCTTAATACTTCTGCCGGAATGTAAGCCAAGACTTGATCGATCACACCTGATCCTAAATAGATGACTAGGAAGGTAGGAATCGCACGAACAGCAAATTGTAAGAGAGCACCAGCTGCTTCAATCTTCAATAATGAATTAAAATTTCCTGTTAATGCCAAACGATCTGCCCAAGGTGCAAAGAACTGACGAATAAATCCAACGATTAGAATTAATTGTTGTGATAATACAGCAACGGTGGTTGCTAACGCTACACCAGCCGCAATTTCTGAGCCACTGGTAATCGCAAAAGATGTCCCAACAATCGTTCCGACGATCATGTCCGGTGTTTGGTATCCGGCCATGTTACCAAGTCCCATCCACATTAATTCAAGAGTTGCACTGATAACCAATGCAGTTTCAAGATCCCCCAGAATGATTCCTACCATTGGTCCAACCAATAGCGGACGGCGAAGCATTTGAGGACCTTGATCATCAAAAGAACAATAACCAGCCCATAATGCCAATAATAGTGCCTGCAATAACATAATAATTTCCTCCTTGTTTCTACTTACATTCTAATCGGTAAAGATCAGACCCTCAACGGAATGTTTGTGTAATTGTAAGCGCAAACATTTCATAAAAAGAATTTACATTTATAAGATGCAAAAAATTAGGACAACTTATTCGTAAGAGAAAACCCTACTTTTCATGTGACAAAAACATGATATTTGATTGAACATAGCATCATATAGGTATATAATGTAATTATAAATAAGTCATTCAAGTACCCGATACGTTTCATCATGATAATGAAAGTAATCACATACAAAAAAGGTTTTTCATAATGGTTGAATGTTGGGGGACACAAGGAGGGAATGAACATGATTTACCGATTTTTTAAAAATCTTCACACCAAATGTTTACAACATTTCAACACATCTTGGAAACAAATCTCAATTCTATTCATTTTATTATTATCGTTAGGATTAGCTTCTTGTAGTAAAACCATAAAAATTGAATCTATATCGGTACCTGAAGAAGTGATTGAAATGGATGTCCAAGATGATTTCACGATTCCTTTTACGGTTTCACCAAAGGATGCTGATATATCAAACATTGAAATTAAAAGTGATAAAGAAATTATAGTAACACAAGATGACACTACGCTCCATATCGAATCCGGAAGTACTGAGGGTAATTATACATTATATATGAAAGATGATAAGATCGAAAGTAATCTTATCAAAGTACAAGTAGTTGATAAAGAACGAGTAAAAAAAGAGGAAGAAGCAAAGAAAGCTGCGGAAGAGGAAGCAAGAAAAGCAGAAGAAAAGAAAAAAGCAGAGGAAGCTGCCGCAAAAAAAGCGGAGGAAGAAAAAGCTTTACAGACACAGCAAAATGCTGTACAAAGTCAAACAGAATCTCAACAAGTGCCAAGTGATCCTATAGAGGCAACCGTTTGGATCGCCAGTTCGGGAAATGGTACAAAATATCATTCTAATCCAAATTGTAGTCGAATGAAAAACCCATATCAAATCACAAAATCTGAAGCAATTGCACAAGGATATGATCCTTGTAAAAAATGTTATTAAAACAACGATGAAAGTCGTTGTTTTATTACTATCTAAACATTATGAAATGATGATATGATTTATGGTCAACAAAACAAACATTCTTGCCGCCCTCATAGTTCACACTATATTTGTCTGCCAAACTATCTGTGGACCTCTCATCTTTCCACAACTCCTTCGCACACTTCTTCACAGAAATGCACTAGTTTAGATTTCTTGTATTGTATTGGAACTCAACAAAGTAGGACTTTCACAACCATGATACCTCACTTTTCAAAGTTCATTCATTCCGTTTATACACCGTAAGTGAAAGAAACTTCTAATCTGAAAGAAAGTTCAACCATGCCGATCCATCTTTGAACTATAGCAACTGCCTTCCACACAAAAACACGTCTCAACAGTTAAGACGTGTTTTCTTTTATTTGATAAAACTAAAGTATGTGCCCGGTGTGATATAATCCAATAATTGCATTTCATCCTCATTTAAATGACCTACCAGATTTCTCTGTCCATCATTTTCCATGTCCTTAAGACAAATCTGAAGTTCCCCGCAATAATGTTTTAAATTATCATTTACGATCATGACATCACCTTTTGTAAAATAAGGTTTCGTTATTTTCCGATAAGGAATGCTTTCTTTTCCATATAAAGTTCTTGTGATACGAGAACGTAACATATAATCACTGCTATCACCTAGATCACAATGTTTTTTAAACTGATACAATATCTTACTTTCTATATCATTGATATCCTGTTTCGTATCTATCTGAAGTACGACTCTTTTCTTTCCAACATTTGGTATGACAGCTTCAACCATCTTTTCAAATTCCGTTTTCTCTTCTACGACATCCTGTTGTTTTAACGTTTGCATTGCTTCTTTTAACTCTGCTTCACTAGCAAATGCATTACCAAAGTATAAGATATCCGTATCTCCCATAGCCAAAAATTCTCTTACTTGATAGCTGATAGAACGTTTGCGATGATCTTCAATCGTTGGCAACCCATCATACACTGGCCATGGTCCATGCGCTTTTTCTACATTAGAAGTAATAAATGCTCCGATTTTAACAGGATACTTTTTCCATATCTCATTGATTCTTCGATATTCTTTCTTCGGTACTCCTGTATAGCGCTCTGGATAGAAGTTATGACACAAAGTCACTTCTTTTCCATTTAATCTCTCAATGACTGGCTGAACTGCTTGGATCATAAAAGCACTAAATTGAATTTTAATTCCTTCTTTGTTGTTAACTAAGATAACATCACGTTCATCACCATAACAAAAATCCATTCGGATTTCATCTACACCGATTTGTTTGAATACACTGATATCATGTTCAGTTGCGCCAAAGCGATCAAACATTTGTGCATTGGCATCAATACAAACCTCCATTTGATGAACATGTGCCATACTACAAAGCTTTTGAAAACAAGACAATACCTCTTCCTTTTCTCCCGGTACTGAAAACATACTTGTAAATATCCTTGTAAACCCATATTGAGAAGCTAGCTTAATATATGCTTCCATCTCCTGTAAGGTTTCTTGTTCAGGATATAAAGAGATTCCTAATTCCACAATTCTCATCCTCCGATCTATAGATTTATTGTAAGCGTTTTAAAGATTTCCTTCAAGTGAAACTTATCGTAATCTATATCGCAAAAAAATAGGAATAAATATAAAAAGAACCTTTATTTTTCTTCTGAAGTAAACTATAATTAATGTAAAAAAAGGAGCTGATAACTATGGTAACGATCATCCTTCTGATAGATATGATTCTTCGAGTCATTTTCCCTATCATCATTATCCTTGGCTTGATTTATCTTTGTGTAAAGTTATATAAAAAATATTTTTGATTGACATATATACACTTGATTACACTGTTAGATATGATTTAATTGAAGATTTTCAACAAGGAAAGGCATTCATTATGAATGAAAAAGAAAAAGGTTTGTAAAAAATGCGAAATTACTATATGGTTAGAGCACAAGGTTCTAAAGAAGAGGATTTTAAGGAATTTTTCGACAAAAATATCATAGCTGTTGGTTGGAGTAACATTGATTTTAGTAAAGAGAATAATATTAACAACTTAAAAGGTCTTAATATCTGGCAGACCTTTTGTTATTTTATATATGTATGATAGTATCACAACGCTTTGCCAATGACATATCATGGGTTACGATCATAACCGTCTTTTCTTTTGTTAGATTCTTTAGGATACCAAAAACGATTTCTTTATTTTCTTCATCAAGATTTCCAGTTGGCTCATCAGCCAATATCAATTCACATGGCTTCAATAATAATCGTGCCAAAGCTACTCTTTGCTGTTCACCACCAGATAGCGTGTAAACCTTACTATCCATTTTGTCTAAAAGACCAACCTTCTCTAATACCTTTTGTATTTCTTCTTGTTGTTGTGATTTTGTAAGATGACGAATTGGAATTATCATATTTTCTTTCACTGTTTCATTTTCTATGAGTGCATAATTTTGAAATAAAAAACCTAGTTTTTCTTTATATAGCTTTCTTTTATCACGGGAACGATATTCCTTCATGTTTTTCCCAAAGATCGATATCATTCCATCGTCATATGATTCTAAACCACCAATCATATTAATCAATGTGCTTTTCCCAGAACCAGATTTTCCGCAAATCGCTACCATTTGATGTTCCTCAATCGTTATATTCAAATGATCAAATAGTCTGTTATCATCAAATGTCTTTGCTAGATTTTTAATATCAACGATAATCATAATAGCCCCTCCTCTCTAATACAAGAACATTTTTATCCATAAAATAGGAAATAAGATATGTAAACATAAAATCTAATATCAAAACAGCTGGAACATAAATTAACGCAGGCTGATATCCTAAGACGAATAAGAAGACCATTATTAAGGCATATAAAATCATCTGACTTTTATAATATTCTTGATATTTATAGAGTAGTGTTTCCCCATGAATAGTATGAATAAATATTTTTCTTCTATTTTTTTCAATATAACATGTAAGATACTGATAAATGAGAAATACGATTCCTAAGAAAATCATGACAAACTCTATCACATTGATTAATACTTGGGTCTTTAATTCATCCATGTATAGTGCTAAATCATTCTCTACACTTGAAACATTGATATCATTAGCATCAATACCAACTACTTGACACCATTTCTTAAAACCTAATTCTAAATCCTGTGTTCCTACATCTATCAAACAGTGAGATATATCAAATTGATCATCTATCACTATATAATTATTTGATATAAATCCATCTTTACTGTCAATATAACCCGGTTGATAAGTGTAACATCTCTGATCATCTTTTATCTCAATTAATTGATAATGTTGAAAATTCGGATTTGCTTTTACTGTTTTAACTTCAGGTCTATCCATCATAGATTGTGGTATCAATAGATAGGACTGCCCTGGCAATATAGCATCTGAAATGTTTTGATTGTCTACATCTTTGATATTTTGCAAATTTAAATATGTCGTATTCACTCTTATCCCATTTTTCAAATAGCTCAATATATCATATGCATCTTCATCCATAGATGTATTTTTATGTCTTTTATCATATTGGAATGTGTCGATATAAATCATTCCTTGATTATTTTTAACTATCTCTTGAATTTTATTACTATAAGCAAGCATCTCTTCCGTTGTACCACCTATCTGATTTGAAAAAGAATCAATCTTTATTTTGGTATTCACATTTTCTAAAAGTGTAGTACTTAATTGATACTCATCTATTAGGCTTATAAATGACTGCATACTCATCATAAGACATAGGATAGCGATAAAAGCAAAAATACCCTTTAAAACATAATGAATTGTAAATATAATAAAATGTGAGTATTTATTTTTAATTCCGTCTAAGATTTTCATTTTGTTCACGATGAAGAAACAGATTCCATAAACTCCCACCATCAATATAAGCATTAAAAAGAATGTTATCATAAGCCAAAAAACATATTGATCCATTAGGATACCATTATTTGCTATAAAAACATATCCCAATATGACAATCAAAAAAAACATAAATAGGAATAAAATCACTCTTTTTAACAAAATCTCCTTCATAATGCTATTCAAAGCTAAACCATTTAATTTATACAACGATATCTTTCGTTGCTTTTTTATAATATCAAACAATAAAATCGCACAATAAAGTAATATCAAGATACCCAATCCAGTGATGGACTGAATCAGCCAATCTTTATACATGGCTTCTTTTTGTTCATCCATAGTATAATGCCCTGACACTTCTGCATTTAAAGCTGGATCTATTTGATATAACTCGAAGCTTAATTTTGAAATGAACTCCTCATTTTTACTTTGGACATATAGATTTCCATATAAATCATCTATCTTAAGATGTCCTAATTCATCATAAAAATAAATAGTTTGTTCCTTACTATACTTTGCTCCTATTGTATACGGTTGAAGAAACTTTATTTTTTTAAAAAAATGATTCCCCTCATTATAGGATACATATACTTTTCTTTGGAGTTTCTCATATAACGTGTAAAATACTATATCATCTTGTTGTTTTTCTATTGAATCAAGTACATGAATTATTTGTTCTTTTTGATCAGATGTTAATATACTCGGGATATTTATACTGGCTATTTCTGCCTGCTCATCACCAAAACACATATAATAGTTTTGAGAATTCACAATAGAAAACTGCATTGAAATAAATACAATAAACCCTGATATCAAAGCTATAACGAACTTTTCTATGTGTTTCATACCGTTATCTCCTTTTGAAAAGCTCAACGCTCTAGGAGCATTGAGCCTTCTTTTGTTAGTTTACAAGTGTGCTTGTATATTCGTGTTTATGATTATTATCTACAGTTGTATACCACTCAACTCTAGCTGTTTGGTAACCTGATCCTGTCCTAAAAGCCCCATTCGCACGAATAACAACATCACATCGTACTTGTTTTGCGCTATATCTGGTTAAATATGTTACTTTGTTCCCTGAAGTATAACTGTCTTTAAATTCGATTACCGTCCATGAATCTTGATAGAAGTAGTTTTGAGCAAATATTGTGGTTAATGGCATCGCAATAAGTATAATAAATGACATACTCAGCAATACGTTCTTTAGTTTTTTTGACATACTTTCATCACCTCATCTTTAATTACAGTATACCATTATATTTAATAAAAGTAAGTCTTGTATTATTTGAATTCATTTGATATAATTTATAAAGATAGTTATTTTATGTTTGATAATCTGCATTACCATCAACTTCTTGCTCAAATGATATATCTAATCAAAAACAGCATCATGGAACTTACTCAGATGATGCTGTTTTTTTGCAAATGCCTATACATGTGTCATGAAACTACACAAGATTTTCTATTATCGTCTTCCCAAATAGCTCATATTGACTCGAAAAACATTGATATTCTCTCGAAATAGGAGTTTCAAGTAATAACTCATAAGTTTAATTCTATCATAATAAATTGATTTCATTTACTGTATTTAAATTCATCATCTGCGTGATGGAATGTGACCCTGGTATATCTGCTTATAAATTCCTCTAATATATTTACCTTTTCAAATGGAAGTTGTTCACATTAAGCGATGATCCATGTAATTCCATCCTTACTTTTTGCGATGCTTCCGTTTTGTAATGGAATACAATACATACCGTTTTCTTCATAAATTGTTTGATCATAAGCTACTTTTTCCGCAAGACTTGCATCAAGGTCTTTTAGATGAGTAAATGTTTTTCCATCATCTTTACTGATTGCGACATCCCTAAAGGATGGAATAAGCAATGTACCATCACTCATCAAAGCCATTGAGTACATGCCTGAGAAATCTTCCTGATATGAAATAGGTTTCGTAAATTTCCAATCTTCCCCATTACTACTAGTGCCATGAATCATAGAATGAGTGGTCATCATTGTGATGATATATCCACCATCTTTAGATACATTGATGGAAATTTGTTGGATACTAGCACTACCACAATTGATCTGTACATCTTTCCACGTTGTTCCTTGATCCATTGAAACAATGATATGAGGTTGCATATATTTTTGCGCAAACGCAATCATGATCATGGAATCATCAATATAATAGCTTTGATTTCCCATACGATAATAAGTCAACCAAAAGTCTTGCATACGGCTGGCTTTGATAGGTACTTGCTTCCAAGTCATACCATGATCTAAGGTGATGGATACGATACCACTTTCAATTTTTAAATCATATTGTTTATCATCAGAAGCATGATTGATTTGTTCATCATTTGTCTGCGATGATTGTGGTTTTGCCGGTGCATTGGCATAACTATCCTCAATATCAGCATCACTTGCGATTACTTTTACTGATGTTACTTCTGGTATAGATATATCAGATGGTGAAGACGGTGTTACTTCCGGGTTTGTTTCCGGTTCTTTTTGTTGTGGTTCCTCAATCGTCGGTTGCTTGTTTCCTTCTAAGATTTCAGCCGGTTTATCCTCATAAAATAGTACTTGATAACTTGATATTGTATCATTTTGATCTTGAATGGTTATGACAACATAAGATGGATTCATCCAATGGATATTACTTTTCACACCTGCTTGTTTCATTTGATAAGTCGCCTCTACTGATTCTTTTTGACTTTCAGAAGCTATGATTTTAATACCACGCTCTCCATATTCCTCTATACTGACGCTATATTCACCATAACTGGATGATGTGTTTATATTTGATTCTTCTACCTTTGAATTACTTGGTGTTTTGCTTGGAGCGAGTAGATAAATGGTTGTCAATGCCAGAAACTCTACCAATAATAAGATGATCCAGTGCCGTATGATTTTCATAACCATTCACCTGCACTTTCAGATATTTTTAATTTTTTCCATCTTGTTTGAACATCGTTATAAAAATACGTTTTTCTCGCAAATTCGTTTAGATACTCCATTTCATATTCTGCATGTTTTAAATCACCGTGTTGAAGATAAATACAAGCTAGTGTATAACGAAGCTGCATACGAGTACGTCTTGTTAAAACCTCTTGTGTTAAACGTTGGTTGATCGTTTGAAGATATTCTTCATAAGATATATGATGATCCAAGTAAGCATAAAAGGTTTCTTTTGCGTGGATAACATTTTGATAATGAACTTTATTCGTTCGTAACCCTTTTTTAGATTGTAACGTTCCCCAATGCTTTTTTGCTTCCTCTAATGCCTGTTTTCCCATATCAAATTCTTGATTTGCATCATAATAATTGCTTAGATTCAACCAACTGATCAATAATACAGATAAAGATTTTTCTTTCGTAATCATTTCTTGTGTCATAAAGATTGCTTTAGCATAGTCTCCCAACAAGTAAAAACATAATGCTCGATTCGCTATCACATCTGGAAAAGATAACACTTTAGGATGACTTTCATATCGATCTAATAATGCTTGTGGATCTAATTGCTCATTCACAAGATCTATCCACTCTGTATCAAGTTGCCTCTTTGCGACAGCAAGCATTCTCATTAATAATATAATAAGTACCAATACTTGTATACCAAAATAGATGAGCATAAGAAGATAAGCTTTTTGATAGGCTAAATAAACCAATAGTATCAAGGATAGAAGAAAAAACAAAATCGCAATTCGATAGTAATTGGTTCTTCTCATAAGATAATCTATCATATATCCATCTCCTTGCATTTTGCCTGTGCTTGTTTTCTGATATCAAATTCGTTTCCATACATCGCTACGCTCTGATAATAACTTCGTGCGATATCTTTATCTACAACTTCATAACAACGAGCAAGATACATCATCAAATACATACGTGTATAAAGCTCAAGTTCATTTTCTAAACACATCCTAAGATGATACAACCGTTTTGGTTGATGATCTTTTTCATATTGTAGTGCCTCTTGCGTAAATTGAAATATGATGTCGATATTTTTCAGATTTCCTATCGCAAGAAGTGGACTGGGCTTATCCTGTTTCTTTTCCATATAAATATTCGCCTGTTGAATATCGCCTTCTACCAATAAAAACATACAAAGCATTGCTAGATCTTGTTTCACATAATGGCGATATATCATGGAATGCTTTTGTCCGTATTGAGAAATGATTTGTTGAAGGATTTGTTTTCCTTCCTCTTTATCCCCTCTAAGATAAAGGTATTCTCCCATCATAGTTCCATAAAGTATCTTCTCTAACAAACGTATCGGGCGATGAATCAATTGATGTTTGTTTTTTTCAAATGTACTTAAGTGTCCATTATGTATGTTATAAATAAAATCATAAAGCTTTATGGAACAAATATTTTGAATAAAGAGGATAGCGAATATTGCGATTATTGAAATACATAAACCAATGAGTTGATGATCTACAAAATAATAGCAAAGGGCAACCACCGCTACCATCATGCTTGCAATATATTCATATGCATATTTTTTTAATAACATATCCATGCCTTCTTTCTTTGTCTAGTATATCATACTTTTAATCTTCAAAAGATTACAATTTTATTGCTTTCTATTACTTATCTAATGGGAAAATATAGTACATTTTTTATGAAAACTACTTCCAATATATACAAAAAGCAGACCGAATGATCTGCTTTCTATTTATTTTGTGCTTGTTTTCTTTCTTTGTTTTATCATCAAACATCCACCAAGGATCGCAACCCCTGCAAGAAGTAACGTCATATCATTTCTTTGTCTTGCGGTTTCTTTGATCGTATGAGATGGTTTCTTATTTTCTACTGATGTTGTATTCTCATTACGAGAAGTATCCTTTTGTACATCTGATTCATCTTTCTCTTTCACAGCTTCTTTTACTGTAAAGCTAAGTGTTACAGGTTTTCCATTGTTCATAATGATAATTTTATGTTGACCGATAGATAACGTATTTAAGTATGCGCTGTCAATTGTCATTTCAGCATCTGAAGTTAATTTATAGGCTTCATTAGGCAACTTCGTTCCTGTTAGATTCTCCAATGCTGTAGAAAAGGTAACTACCATATGTTCCTTACTTCCAAGAATATGTTCACTCTTAGATGTCTTTATAATAGTAAATGCTGTTTCATCTTTTTCTTCATCGTTCACTTCATCTTCTACTGTTTTTTCTTGGAAGATTGCTTTGACTTCTACATCAGATTCCGGCATCAAGAAGGTATCATCCTTAACTTCAATATTACCTTGAATAACTTCCCATTCTTTAAATTCATAACCATCTTTTGGTGTTGCCGTTAGGGTTACCTTTGTACCTGCTTCTACACTTTCCACATTAGCAGATGCAGTACCATTTCCATCATTGCCTACCGTTACTTGATAGGTGGTAGGTGCTATCTGTTTATATACCGCTTTTACTTTCGCAGTATAAGAGCGCATATAAAATTGCGTTTCTTTCGATGTTGTATCATCAATGTCAATCGGATCTCCATCCACTTTCCATTCTACAAATTCATATCCCGGTTTCTCATCAGCTTTTAGATACACATACTTTCCTGCATCTGAAGCCGTAATTTTTTCCCCCTTATAATTGTAAGCATTCCCACCATCTACGATGATCTTATAATTATAAACTGCATTTAAATTCACTGCATGATTCGGCATAATGAATTGTGCTTTTTCAGTATTACCACCTAATAGTGTATCAACATCATAAAAATCTTCGAATTTTTGTACACTATGTACAGCTGTCCATTTTTGGAATGCAACATCTTCTTTATCAGGAGCAACTGATACTAAGGTACCTGGTTTGATATAACCAGATAAGGTATTTCCTTCTTCATCATAAGCTACACCGTTTTGAAGATTAAGCGCATAGCTTTGTGCTGTTTCTGTCAACGTAACGATATTCATATCGCTTTTGATTTCTTTTACTAACCACTCATTTGTTTCACTACCTTTAGGATCTAAAAACAATGTATCTGATACACTGGCATATCCTGTATTTGAATAAAATATCCCATCGGCTGCTAAGAAATAAAAACGATACCCATTGGTATGATTAAGATCATTGATCCCTGTAATGCGATCCCCTGTATAGATGATGTCACCTACTTTGATATCTTGTAATGCAACATCTCTTAATGCAATATCAAAGGTAGTGTTCGTTTTTACTTTGACAGAGTGATTTGCATTTTTCAAATATTGTTCTGGTATCTCTGCTTCTACAATTTCATAAAATGGTTCTTTAGGTTCTCCTGAAAAAACAATATATGCGTCAATTTTCATATAGTTTTCCCTCTTCTGAACTGTCGCTGTTAAACCATCAGGTAAATTTTTAAACCATGAACTAACATCATCCCCATTATGTAGATTTTGAAATTCATCATGTTCTAAACGAATCACTGAACCTATTTCATTATTCATACCTACATACATTCTAATACGATCCTTCTCTGTATGAAAATTCGCACTTGTTTCTCCACTTTCTTCTTGTACTGCTCTCATGTTGCTTCCTTCTGCCATAACCGGTGTTATGGTGAACATCCCTAATGTTGTCGCAACAGCAACAGAAGCTTTCGCTATTTTTTTATTCTTCTTTCTCTTACTCATATTCTTTTTCTCCTCCTATGCTCTAAAACAAAATCTTTTTTATTATACTGATACTGTTTTTTCCTGTCATTTAATTTTAAAGTATTCAGAAATTAGTATAAAAAAGCATGTTGTTCTAGCAAAATAAAGCTTCTTTATCAATAATACGTATGATAAACATATGATGGAAATGAAGATTCTATCTTGTATGGTTAGATATCCGATTCACCTAGTTGTATAATAGTATTCATAGAAAGGATTAGATATTATGGAACCTTTTACGCTTAGACAGTTAAAATTACTACAAAGTTTTCACCCAAAAGAGACGCTAACCGCAAGTCAATTAGCCAAAGAATTAAAAGTATCAGAACGCACCATAAGAAATGAAATCAAAACAATATCTCAAAGCTATCCTTCTTTAATTTTATCCATCAAAAGCAAAGGTTATCAACTCAATGAAAAAAGTCCTCATCTACAACTGTTAGAAGAGGAAGGTGGTATGTCTAAAAGAACAAGATATTTGCATATCATCAAACAAATTCTTTCGCAAAAAGAATGTGATTATTACCAATTAGCAGAGGAGCTTTATATTAGCGAAAGTACATTGGATAAGCAATTATTCAGCATCAATCAAATCATTGAACGAAGAAATCCTGAAATGCAAATCAAACGAAAAAACAATAAACTCTATATTGATGGAGATGAAAAAACGCATCGACAGATTTATACATATCTGATGAATCATGAAATGGATCAATATAATTTTAATCTTAGTAACTACACTGACTTTTTCTACTCTTGTGATATCAATGAACTTAAGTCCTATTTCCTTTCCTTCTGTGAACAGCATCACTTAAAGCTTCGTGACTTTGAAATTATATCCTTTATTTTACATATCGCTATCATGTTGGAACGTGTCAATAAAGGCAATGAGATTACAAGTATTGATGGCTATCGACCAAGTGAGGAAGCCGATCAACTTACACAAGATTTCTATCAAGGCCTTTCTCAACGTTTCTCTGTTACCCTATCTGATATGGAGCTTCGTTATTTATCTTGCCTGTTTTCGGGAAAGATCTCAGATATTCAGGATACCAAAGTTCAGGAGTATCGTGGGTTCATAGAAGAACTGCTTCATGATATTTATCTAACATATGATTTAGATCTTCATCAAGATCAAGAATTCCAAGAAAACTTATTAATTCACTTATTAGGTCTTGATAGTCGCATTCGCACGAAAAGCTATCTTAGTAATCCTTTGATCAAAGATATCAAACTACACTTTCCGCTGTTATATGATATCAGTGTATACATTGCTATGAAGATCCAAGAGAAAGAACAAGCAACATTGTTAGAAGATGAAATAGGTTATCTTACCTTGCATCTCATGAATGCAGTGGAAAAGATTCAAAAGAATACCTATCGTAAAGTCGTAATCATTAATCCGATCAGTCAAGCTGCTGTATCTTTTCTGAAACAAAGGCTTATCAAAAGCAGTGAGTTGACCATAGAGATCAGTGCTACACTGTCTATCTTTGATATAGAAAAAATCAAGGAATACCATCCTGATATGGTCATATCCTTTCTTCCTATATCAGAAGCTATCAACATTCCACTTTATGTTTGCCATGGCTTTCCTAAAGATGAAGATATGAAACGAATCGTTCAATTATTAAAGCAACGAAAACAAGAAGTACAGATCGATATTTGTTCCTTTTTCCATGAGGAACTATTCTTTACAAATGTAGATGCCACTTCAAAAGAAGATGCCATTCATTTCCTTTGCGAAAAGCTTTTATCTCAAGGCTATTGTGATGAGCATTATGAAGAAAAAGTTCTTGCGAGAGAAAAAATAGCACCGACTGCTTATGGTAATTATTTTGCCATACCACATCCAATCGAAAAATGTGCCTTTCGCAATGCTGTGGCTATCTGTATCCTAAAACAACCTATTCATTGGAATAATCGTAAGATTCGTTTGATTTTCCTGTTTTCCTTATCAGCGGAAAAAGATACTGCTTTTGATGATCTATTCCAAATGCTTGTCAGTTTGTTAAATGACGTAGGAAGAGTAAAACAATTAGTAAAAGAAGATCATTTTCATGCCTTCCTTCAATTATTCCAATATCATGATACATTACCAAATAACGAAAAAGCTTTCTGATTATAATAACAGAAAGCTTTCTTATATATATTTAGCTATTCCCCAGGAAATAAGAGACATGATAACCATCATCTAGATAAGTAACATCAATATCCGGAAAATGTTGTGATAAATAAGGTACCATCGCCTTGATACCGGCCTTTTCACTACAAGAATGTTGTACAACAATCATGGGAATATTTTGATCAATTGCATATTGTCCGGCATCATATGTTTGCATACCATCTTCACTGACAATAACTGCATCAGGTTGATAAGGAAGCATAGCATAGATATTGGTCGCAGCTCCTGTTCCGATAGCGATACGATGAATCTTTTTATGGATATCTCCAAAAACATACACTCCCTCTTCACCATCCTGTGATAATGCATTGGCGATATGTTTTGCCAGTTGTGCAACACTCATTTCCGGTATGTTTGCGCTTTGATAATAGGAAGTGATCTTTCTTTCATCAAAGGTGAATCCTAATCGCTTTGCCCATTGATCACTCACTCCTACTTGAGGTATCAGATCCCATACATCATGACAGCGATATACGGTGATGGAATGCTCACTTAATAATCTTTTTTTCTCTTCCGCAGAGTGTATTGCCGCACTCATCATCTTTGTGGAGCATTGATAAAAGGGATTCTCATGGGTAATAATGAAAGAAATTTCTTGTTGAATCGCCTGTTTTAAAACCTGTTTTGTCATTACCCAACAAACACCGACTTTATGCAGTGTTTGTTGTTGTGCTTCAAACAGAATATGATCTCTTGTTTGGAAATCTCGATTCACCCATGTTCCTTGTGCCTGTAAAAATGCAATGATCTCTTGATAGTTCATAGATAGATTTCCTTTATTCCTCTTGGACTTCTTCTGATTCTAAAGCAATGCATTGTCGCTCATGCATTTTAAAGAACGGTAAATAGATCAAGATATCAATAACCAGAAGAACACAAACCAAGATCATTGCTCTGATATCCAGAGTAGATAAGAAGGCTCCGGGGATATTTGGCATTTGCCACGATAACATAGAGAAGGTTCTTCCTATTAAATTTGCTTTCATTAAGACAAAGGCCACGATTGCATTAAAAGTAGAAGCAAATAAGAATGGAATCAGATAGTATGGATTCAACATGACAGGAACACCGAAGATGATTGGTTCGCCGATACCGAAGAATGCCGGAACGATACCAATACGACCAATGGTTTTTAATTGCTTAGATTTGGATCGAAACAACAGAATCGCAAGAGCTAGTAAGGCTCCAGCACCACCGATTGCTACGAAATAAACCCAAAACGGTGTTGTAAATACATGTGGAAGAGCTTCTCCCGCCGCTTTTGCCGCTGCATTGATGGATAAATTCCCATCACGAATTGGCGCAAGGATACCGGATAATGCAGCATCATGAATTCCAAAGAACCAAAAGAAATGAACAAGTAATGTCATGATAACAGTAAACAACAAACTATCTGCAGCTTGGAAAGATGGAGCCATCGCAGTATAGATAAAGGCCGGGAAGGTTGTATCGAAAGCGTTGAATAATGCAAATATTGCCACATAGACCGCAATAACGATAAATCCCGGTACCAATGACGCAAAGGTTTCTGATAGAGAAGGCGGTACACTTGGTGGCAAAGAGATCCTTCCCCAATTATGAGAACGCATAAAGTTATAAGCTTCTACTGTCAGAATGGAAATCAGAATTGCAGGTAAAATACCCCTACCATCCATATAGGATATTTCAACGACCTTACCATCCCAACCAAGTTGTTGAGGTGTCATAACCAACATTAAGAAACCACAAACACTTAACATCATAGGTGTCAATAAGCTTAGTTTAAAATGTCTTGCTAAATAATACGTAATTGCCATACATACATAGACAGACATACCACCAAGGGTCAAAGCACTGATCCAATTCAATAACAAGCTATTTTGTTCAGCAAAGGATGCCCATGCCAATAAAAATCCATTGGTCGTTGTTTCTGTCACAGGCGCAGCACCGATGACTGCGGTCACACCACCCATTAACGTAATAGGCAATAAAGAGATGAAAGCATCACGAATCGCTCTAAGATGACGTTGGGAGCTTAGTTTATTTGCTAACGGAAGAATGTGTTTCTCAATTCTTTCATTTAATGATTGAAATGTCATAATTTTCTCCTTCTTTCTTTTATGATTTATTTTTCCCCTACTATCTTTTGTATTTCTTTCAATACACCTTTACCATCCATCATACCATAATGCTGAGGTGCAATTCCTTTTACCGGAATGCTGACTTGAGAACTAATGGTAGGAATCTGATGACGAATTTGCGGTCCGACCAATATCAGATCTACACCTTCTACATGTTGCATAAATTCTGCTTCACCATAAGCCTTTACTTCCATGGTACCATTGCTTGCTTCTTCGATCCTTTTGGCTAATATTCCCGTAGACATTCCTGCGTTACATACCAACATAATTCTTTTCATCTTTATTACCTCCTATAGATCCTTTCTTTGAATTTTAATGTTTCCAGTGATCATGTCTTTATACCATCCATAACTCTTTTTTGGTTTTCGTATCAAATCATGTTCAAAATCAATAGCTACCAACCCATATCGTTTTTCACATCCGTTTTTCCATGAGTATAAATCAAAAGCACTCCATGCAAAATAACCCATCATCTTTACACCGGCATCAGCAGCATTCATCATGGCATTGATGTGATCTTCCATAAAAGAAATACGATAATCATCTTGTACTTGTTCAACCGTTACATCCTCATACATACCAATGCCGTTTTCTGTAATATAAATCGGTAATCCATATTTTTCATGTACTTCTTTTAGACCTTCTTGTAATCCTTTAGGATAAATTTCCGTATCCCATTCTGTATAGGTACTATTAGGATCATGCATTACCTGTTCAAACCAATGTTTTACAATGACCTTACTAGAGCCTTTTCCCTCTTTTCCACTATTATTCACAACAAAGGTCGTTTCTCCTTCTGTATAAGGCTTTACCAAAGTTCTGGAATAATAATTCAAGCCTAAAAAATCCACTGTATTCTCTCGTATGATTGCCAACTGTTCTGGTTTCATGAAAGAAATATCATAGTTTTTCGATAATTCGCTCAATAGATCGATCGGTATTTCACCTTTTGCGGCGGTATCTAAAATCCAGTTATTACAATAGTTATCTGCATAACGCATTGCAATTCTTGTTTCTATGGTATCATCTACACCATTTACCGGGGTAAAGCTATGTACGATCCCTACGCTACCGGGATAACCACTTTCTTTAAATGCTCTTACTCCCAATGCACTTGCATACATCACATGATAAGCAGCAATGATCGTTTTTTGTGTATCTCTGAAACATGGGGGATAATTACCTATCAAATAACCACTACATACAAACCATTTTGGTTCATTGAACGTTACCCAATGTGTAATTTTTTCATGGAAATGATCGTAACAAACCTTAGCATAATGCTCAAATGCATCACAAACTTCTTGATTTAACCATCCTCCTGTTTCCTCCCAATATTGCGGTAAGTCCCAGTGATACAAAGTCACAAATGGCTCTATTCCATACTTATGACAACAATCTAATACTTTGTGATAAAATGCAATCCCCTTTTCATTGATTTCTCCTGCTTTATTTTTTATGATACGAGGCCATGCCAGCGAAAAGCGGTATGCATTCTGTCCACCCTCTTTCATCATTTTGATATCTTCTTCAAAATGATGATAGTGATCACTTGCCACATCTCCATTTTCTAATTGCTCTTCATGTAAGTAATGATCCCACATTGACTCTACACGATCGTCTAGATTCCAAGCTCCCTCGCATTGATAAGATGCTGAAGCACCACCCCATAGAAACTTTTCCGTTAACATTGCTTTATTTCCTCCAATTTCTGATATAGCTCAATCATTTCAGATGTCATTTCTACTGCAACTGCAGATGATGAAATGTGATCCTCTGCATGAATCAATAACAAATCAAGATCAAGCTCTTCTTCATTTGCCATCTTTCTTAACAATTCCGCATGAAGCTTTTGTGCTTCTATCAATTCTTTTTTTGCTTCTTCCAGTTTGAGTGCCCCATTTACTTTATCTTGGGCTTTATAACTTGCCAAAGCTTCATATGCAGTGCTTCTCGCATTTCCACTATGTAAGATAAGCTGGAAGGAAAATTGTTGTGTTTCAACCATTTTGATCATCCTTTCTTTTGACACCTATATCATAAACAAAAGTGATAACATTTTAAAATTTCGTTTTGCCGTTAGGTAACGGCAACTTAAAAAACGAAAATCTCCAAAAAAAAACACTGTCAGAATGAATCCTTCTAACAGTGTCGTTTTTATCTTTGATCATAAAGCATCATAGGTAACCAACGTTACATCTTCTTGTTTTAACCATGCTTGGATATTTGGATCACATGCCATCTCTACCTCTAATGCTCTGGGTATCGTTAATGAGGACTTTTTTAAGATGTAAGCATCTAAATAACCGGGATGACAAACAAGTACCTCACATGCATCCTCATGTGCTTGTTGTACCATACGTTTTAATGTCTTTTCAGGATCATAATCCGGTCTTTGACTTTCCAACCACATATAAACCTTAGTATCACCGACTATCATAGCTTCTCCTTCTGCAGGCATACCTGAATATTTTAAGCCATGTCTTTTCGCTACGATTTCCAGTCCTTTAAAGAAATTTACGCTAGATACAGCATGTCCTTCAAAATATTGCGGTTTTCTCCCAATCAACTCCATAAACCGTTGATATTGTGCCTCTATTTCAAGAATAACCTCATCTAACACCACAAAATCCTCTTTCGCTTGACGATATTCTTTTGAAGATTTAAATTCACCGAATTCATTCGTGATGCTTGGAATTAATTTTGGGTCTGTTAAAGGTTTCCCTACACATATATTGGTATGTTGCCCATAACAAACTGGTACGTCTTTCAATAAATCCAATCCATGCATAACAGATGGCATATTTGTCATAACACCAACGGAACCAATGATACCGTCCTTTACGCTTTTTGCTATACCATAGTTGACACCTTCACTATAGCCCAAATCATCTGCTCGAATCAAAATTTTTTTCATTTCATCATCCTCTTTCCTATTTTTTTACTACGGGATCGTTCGCATCATAACCAAAGAAATAAGTTACCATTGCGGCTACCACAAAGCCGATTGCACAGCTCATCATTCCATGTACCATATTCATAGAAGGTCCACCAGCAAATGCCGTTAAGCCAATAAAACTTGCTACCGGTACCATGGCATAACAGGTAACATGCATAATACCAGCATACAATCCACCTGCAAAGCCACCTGCAATCAACCCAATAAATGGTCGCTTAAATTTCATACCATTTCCATATAAGCCCGGTTCTGTTACACCACCTATGATAGAGGCAATAAAATAACCAAGGGTCAATGATTTTTCTTCCTTATCTTTGATTCGTAAGAAAGAACCGATCAGCATTCCGGCAACCGATATAGAAGCAATACATCCTCCCACAGATACAAGGTTTTCCTGTCCTGCCTGTGCAAATACGATGACCAAGGAAGTAATGAATACAACATGCATACCACTCATGACCAAGAACTCCCATAAAGCCGCAATCAACGCTACCGCAATAAATCCAATATATGGTATCTTATCTAATCCTAACAAAAAATCACAAATATAGTTACCTATAAATGAACCAACCGGTCCCAATGCACATAGACAAATCGGCAACATAATTACGATGCTCAAGAATGGTACAAAAATTGTTTTTAAAGATTGTGGAAGTATTTTCTTGAAGAAAGACTCTATATAACTCATGACCCAAACAGACAATATGATGGGTAATAGTGTTGAAGAATAATTTTGTACTGCACATGGAATACCGAATACACTAAAAGTGGTTCCTTCCACTGCCATAGCGGTAAATGTCGGATGCATCATGATACAGCCAAGAAACATACCAATTACCGGTGTCACATTGAATTTCTTTGCGGAAGTATAGCCCAATACTATAGGAAAGAAATAAAAACCTGCATCCCCTACGAAAGTAAACAAGGTATATAAGTCATCACTTTCACTTAAGACATTCAACATGCTTGGCCCTAGTACCGCCACTAGCATCTTAAACATAGATGCTGCCATCATCAATGGTATCAAAGGTACAACACAACCTGCCAATGCTTCTAAAATTTGACTGCCGATAACCTTAGGTGTTAATTTCTTTTTCTCCTTAACAACATCGTCATCTATTGCACTGCTCACCTCAAAATCCCCCAGAACACACACAGCCTTATATACATGTTCCACTGTCTGCCCTATGATGATCTGAAACTGTCCACTGGAAAATTGACATCCCAATACTCCTTTCATTTTCTTGATATTCTCTACATTAACTTTACTTTGATCCTTTAAATTAAAACGTAATCTTGTCATACAATGTGCCACAAAGGTCACATTCTGTTTACCGCCAATTTCAACAAGTATTTCACTTGCCATTTGTTCATATTTTGTCATATTTTTCTCCTTTTCATTAAAAACACCCTCAACTCAAAAACCACATGATCATCATGTAATCCTTGCGCTGAGGGTGATGCTCTATCGGTGACAATCCTCTCTTGCACATAATCGATTGATATGTAACATTAAATATAATAATTCTTCATCATGAAGCTCCCAATCCATTTCTGATGTTAAATACTCTTTGATATGTAATACACAATCATACGTTTTCGGATATTGTGTCCTTACATAATCAAACATCGTTTTATTTTCACTGGATATGCTGTCATCTTTTTCTTGTCGTTTTAATAAATACAACACATGAGATACAAATCTAGAATAATTAAAGCTATTTTTATCGATGTGAATCTGAAAATCAGCCCCTATCAAATCAGTGATTTCATGAATTACTTCATCATTGTTTGGCATCTGTGACGATATGGATGTCACAGTTTCAGCGTTTACAAAATGCATAGCGATATTGCACGCTTCCCCTTTAGGCAGTTTGACCTTTAAGGTTTGTTGGATCATTTTCACTGCACTTTCACCTAATGCAAATTCAGTTTCATATAGATGCTGAATATCATTATATAAAGGTGTCTGAATATGGATGTTTTTCCTAACTCGTTCTATCGCAAAATTGATGTGATCAGCTAGTGTAAACACAACGTTTGGACTTAGTTCACTGTCAATTTTCATTCTTGCGATATCAACAATTTTGGCCGCAACTTCAAGCACTTCGATTGATAACTCATTCAATAGATTGTAATACATGGTATCCACATCATAAAAGGTACGTTGTATCACATTTAGATCCTCAATCTCATAAGGACAGGCGTGAAATCCAATACCGGTTCCCACAGCTATCAACTCTCGATGATGATCATCCATACATAACGCAATATTGTTGTTTATTTTTTTTATCACCTTCATCGATTCACACGCTCCTTTTTATGATGCTCAACTTTATGTTTTGCCCAATTATGTTTATCCCTTCTTTCTTCTATTTTAACACATTTCCCTTTGCTAGAAACAAATAAAAACTCTTCAAGATGAACTTCACCCAAGATACATATTACCTGTTTCTTGAAGGTGATGCCTCCCGAAGAGTGACAATCCCTGTTGTGTTTACATTTTAGCAAGCGTTTTCATAATTGTCAATAGAAAAAATAAAATCTATAGATCAGATCATAGAAGAAACAGAACAAGAGGATCAAAGAGGATGAGATGATATTGCGAAAGGGGTTATGATTCTTCGCAAAGTAAGAAATAGGTCAAGAAAATAATAGAAGATCATTTTAAAGAAAAAAACATCAGTAATTCGAAAATTACTGATGAAGATAACGATAGAAATAAGGTTTTATTCTTCCGATTCTTCCTCATAAGGAAACAACTCTGCGATATATTGTTTTTTTCTTAGACTTTCTTCTATCTCATCCAATATTTCATTTGACTCTGCAGATACATGATGAAAATGATAGCCTGAAGTCACAGACATCAAAGGAGTAGATTTCCCTGTAGCTAAATCATGAAGCAATAATTGAATATCACGACGGTTCTTAATATTTAAGGGTGCGGACATTTTTCCATATACACGATGATTGACCATCACATCTAACACGCTACCACCTAAATCAATGATTGTTTCTAACTCATCTCCAAGTTGTTCATTGGTATGATGAACTTTAAATAAACGCACCATCTGTTTTGCATCATTCAATAAGTATCCACGTGCTGTTGCCATAATCGGATAACCCTGTGTTCGAAGGAGTGCAATATCCTGTACAACTACTTGTCGACTGACACCTGTTTCTTTACCAAGTGCACCTCCGGATAAAGGCGTTGATGATTCTCGCATTAATTGAATAATTTTTTTTCGTCTTTGTGTACCACTTAAAACCTGTGCCATGTAACTATCAACCTCCCTTCGAATCACATTAATACTATTCGACAACCTTTAAATGTTTCAGACTGATATCTAAAATCGGTGAAGAATGTGTCAAAGCTCCACTTGATACATAATCTACACCTAGATCAATGATCCACTTAATATTTTCTTTTGTAATGTTCCCTGAACATTCTGTTTCTGCACGACCATCGATCCAAGTAATGGCTTCCTTCATCTGTGCAGGTGTCATATTATCAAGCATAATGATATCAGCACCGGCCTTTACTGCTTCTTTTACCATCTCTAAATTTTCTGTTTCTACTTCAATTTTACGAACAAAAGGTGCATGCTTTCTTGCGGCATCGATAGCTTCTTTGATACCACCTGCAGCATCGATATGATTATCCTTTAACAATACGCCATCAGATAAATTGTAACGATGGTTATAACCACCACCTACTAGTACTGCATATTTTTCAAATACTCTCATACATGGCGTTGTTTTTCTAGTATCTACCAAATGCGTTTTTGAACCTTTTAACATATCAGCTACTTCTCTGGTATATGTTGCGATTCCACTCATTCTTTGTAAATAATTAAGTGCAGTTCTTTCACCGGAAAGAAGCACTCTAATATCTCCGGTAACGGTAGCCATCAATTGCCCATTGGTAACTGAATCACCATCCTTTACTTCAAATTTAACACAAGTATTCGGATCAAGCATTGTAAACACTCGTTCAAATATTTGTAATCCGGCAATGATACCATCCTCTTTACAAATCAGCTGTACCTCACCTTTTTTATAATCCGGCATTATGGAAACGGTAGATACATCCTCTCCATTAATGTCTTCTTCTAAAGCCATTCTGATAAATTTATCAGCAACCAACTGCATCGTAATCGGATTCATTTTCTCTTCTTCCTTTCCGGCAAGCTGTCATAGATACAGCTGCTCTTTTCGCAAAAACTAGACTTTCCAACAAACTATTGCTGGCAAGACGATTCTTCCCATGGACTCCATTACAGCTTGTTTCACCTACTGCATATAAATGTTTCATGGTAGTTTCGGAATTACTATCTACATGGATACCTCCCATAAAATAATGTTGAGCAGGTACTACAGGAATCGCCTGTTTGGTAATATCATAGCCTTCTCTCATACATTCTTCATATATATTAGGGAAATGACTCTCTATCGTTTCTAAAGGCACATTCGCAAAGGAAAGCCAAACATGATCTTTCCCATCCTTTTCCATTTCTTCAAAGATTGCTTTCGATACGATATCTCTAGGTAATAATTCATTAACGAAACGTTCACCTTTATCATTTAATAAAATAGCACCATCTCCTCGACAAGATTCTGATATCAAAAAGCTTCTTCCTTCTCTTTTTGAAAACAAGCTTGTAGGATGAATCTGTACATAATCTAAATGATCTAGTTGAATTTCATGTTGTTTACAAATGTTTAAAGCATCCCCTGTTAAACAAGGATAATTGGTAGAATGAGCATATAATCCACCGATTCCTCCAGTAGCCATTACACTGAATTTACTGTGTAAGTACAACGTATCCTGATGTTGATCAACAGCGATCATTCCTTTACAAACACCATCTTCCACAAGGATATCTGTCATTTTTGTATATTCCATCAAGGTAACATTAGCAAGTTTCTGTACTTGTTCAAGTAGTGTCGTGGTGATTTCCTTTCCGGTTATATCTTTATGGAAACAAATTCTATTTCTAGAATGTCCCCCTTCTCTTGTATATAACAGTTCACCATGCTCATCCTTATCAAAATCGACGCCCAATGCCATTAGATGATCGATGATTTCACGACTGGAACGTATCATGATATCTACACTTTCTTTTGTGTTTTCAAAGTGCCCGGCACGCATAGTATCTTCAAAATAAGGCTCATAATCTTCTTGATCCCTTTGCACGCAGATGCCACCTTGAGCGAGCATAGAATCACAGCTTTTTAAATCCTCTTTGCATATCATAAGAATTCGAAGAGATGTCGGAAGATTTAAAGCGGTATATAATCCTCCTACACCACAGCCAGCTATGACAACATCATAATATAAATCCTTTTGCATCTTTCGTGCCTCCTTTAAGGCCGTTTATTTTGCCAGCTCCAACATACGTTTTAATGTATTCTTTGAAGGTTCCACAATTGCCTGTGGAACGATTGCATCATTGTCCCCTGTTGTTAATACTTGTATGATCTTATCTAAGGTAATCTTTTTCATATCCGCACAAATCGGTGTTGTTTCAGGGAAAAAGAATTGTTTTGTCGGATTTTGTTTTTCCAATTCATATCGTACACCAACCTCTGTTGCGATAATGAATTGAGTAGCATCACTTTTGGTTGCTTGTTTTAAAATTCCTGTTGTCGAACCAATATAATCAGCAAGTGCTACTACCTCTTCATTACATTCCGGATGAGCCAATACTTCAGCTTGTGGATATCGTTCTTTTAAATCCTTGATTTCTTTTGCCAACATCTTTTCGTGAATCGGACAATAACCATTGACAAGTACAACATTTTTTTCTGGCACTTGTTGAGCAACATAACGTCCTAAATTTTTATCCGGTATGAATAAAATATTCTTATTCGGTAGATTTTTCACAATTTGTACTGCATTAGCAGAAGTGACACAAACATCAGACCAAGATTTAATCTCTGCAGTTGAGTTAATGTAACATACCACTGCTAAATCTTCATAACGTAATCTAGCTTCTTCAACCTCTTGCTTCGTGACCATATGTGCCATAGGACAATCGGCTGATGCATCCGGCATCAATACAGCTTTCTCTGGATTTAAAAGCTTTCCGCTTTCTCCCATAAAAGATACTCCACAGAACACGATGGTTTTATTTGATAGTTCAGCCGCAACCTTACTCAAATAAAAAGAATCTCCTACATAATCAGCAATTTCCTGAACCTCTGGATTCACATAATAATGAGCAAGCAATACGGCGTCCTTTTCTTCTTTCAACTGTTTAATTTCTTCCTGTTTTGTCATATCCTAGATTTTACCATTGTAAGAACAACGGTATCTTTAACTCCCTTTCTTATTTTTTAATGTATCCGCATCAGTATAACATACCATCTTTCATATGACAAGACACCTGTAAAGAAAGATTACACAAATTGTCCATAAGATGATATCACACTTATTAGAATCAGTATGGTAATACTTATGATGTAACGAATAAGCAAACATTTGATACGTTTAAACAAAAAACCATTGACTTTTAATACATGAAATCTGCATTTTTATCATATTGGAACATTTGTTCCTGATTTTCATGTTATGACATAAATTTCACTCAAAATGCTTCACTCGTTGCAGAATATCGTCACTCATTGTAAAATTCCTCATTTGTTATTGATAATATAATGAATTTAAGAGATGATATAAAGTTACATAAAAATTGATTGCACTTAACGAATAAGCAAACATTTAATACGTTTAAACAAAAAACCGTTGACTTATTGATACGTGTTATACGCAAAATCTGCATCTTATCCATTTTGGAACATTTGTTCCTAATATGGATGTTATAATATAAAATTACATAAATTGATAACACTTAACGAATAAACAAACATTTGATACGTTTAAACCAAGATCGTTGACTTTTCTATACGTGTTATGCATAAAATTTGCGTTTTAATCATTTCGGAACATTTGTTCCTGATTTTTATGTTATGATATAAATTTCACTCAAAATGTTTCACTCTTTTCTTTAAAGATTGACTAACATGAGAAAACGTTTTATGATGAAAGCAAATATAGGTAAAGCTTTTATGGAGTGTGATCATATGAAAAAACATATTAAAAAGAGGTATCTTTTCATTGTTGGTATTTTGGTTGTAATGATTTGTAGTATAGGTGGGTATTATGTTTGGTGTGCTTATCATCCTGTAATCAATATAAGAATCAGTGAAGGTAGTAGCATTGCAGAAAATCTCAAACTAGATACTCCGGCAATTTCTATTGCGGGGAAATGGTATGATGATCCTGCTTCAGCCATCGTGCATGATGTTAGTGATTTGATTATGCAACATGAGAATGTCATACAACAAGTCAAGGATGGCTACAAAGAATCTAATATCAGCTTAGATATCAAAGAAGTAAATGGTAAAACAGTTTTAAATTATAATGGGACTGCGATAACCAACGATAATAAAAAAGTAGAATATCATAAAGAAATTATATTAGACTTTTCATTAGATGCAACAATATATCCTTCATAAGGATTTCCATAACATAAAAAGCTTGGAACCAAGTATGATCGTTACCCATAAAGATAGACATCATCTTTGTGGGTATTTTCTATCATATAAAAGACAGTCAAATCAATGGCTGTCTATATCCTTTAATGAAATTTTGCTAATAACGTAGATTCATATTGTTCCTCACTGATACCGGCTTTCCAACGATAGAAAAGAATGGATAATAAGGAGAATACCAGAATCATACCAACAAATACCAGAATATCTTGGGTGATTGCTCCTCCACACGCAAGCGTATGACGGAATGCATCAACACTATAACTAAATGGCATAAATGGATGAATCATACGATAGAATGCTCCAGATGTTTCGATAGGATATGTCCCCGCTGCACCACCTAGTTGTAAAACCATAAATACCAATACGATAAAACTTCCGATCTTTCCACATGTGATACTGAAGAAAACGATCATGGACATAAATGCTGCCGCCACTAAAACCGCAAGAGCAAAGGTCATCCCTATTTGATATGGAGATAATCCATTAAACAGCATCAAGGCAGCAATCATGACTACCGCCATAAGTGTAGAAACGACATACATAACACCGGCCTTACTAGCCCATAATTTCAGTCCGGATCTTGTATGAATATTATTTTTCAACAGTGGATACATCAAAGTAAATGCCATACATGCTACATATAAACCTACAGACATCATATAGGGTGCCATTGCATGACCATTGTTCTCTACTGTACTAATCTCTTGATGATTTAATTGTATTGGATTAGCCAGCATATCTGTTGTGGAATCGCTCACTTTGATATCACTTTGTTTTGCGCCTTCTTGTAACGATGTTTGAAGTGTTGAGGTGCCATCGTTTAACTGAATCAATCCACTATATAATGTATCTGATCCTTGGGATAATTGATGAGCTCCTGATGCTAACTGAATGCTACCATCATTTAGTTGCTTTGCGCCGTTTAATAAGGTCGGATTGTTTTGTATTAACGTTGATGTTCCTTGATATAAATCATTGCTTCCTAAGGATAATTGTTGAATACCGTTAGCCAGGGAAGGCATCTGTTCATATAAATCATTCATTCCCTGTGCAAGTTGTGCTGAGCCTTGCGTTAAAGTTGAACTGTTTTCATCTATACTTGTGACTCCGTTAGATAACGCAGTTACACCATCAGTATAGGCTTTCACTCCATTTGTAAGACCTTGAGATCCATTGAACCCTTCCTCCATTAATTTCAAAGAATCTTGTAGGCTTGTCACTCCTTGAATCAAGCCCATGGAATCTATGGTTGTGCCTTGCTTATCGAGATTCTGTTTGACGGCTTGAAGCCCTTCACTTAGACCTTGAAGCATTTCTTGATTTCCTTGAATCAACGCTTGCATATCATCGCTACTTGTCATCAATTTTTCTAATGATTGAGATAATGCGCTATAGTTTTGTTGGGTCTGATTCATATCAGTTATCATTTCTTCTAACTGTGTTGCTGTTACGTTATCAGTAGTACTATCTTTGATGTTCGTTAATGCAGCAATGACGCTTTGCTGCTGTTCACTTGCTTGATCAATTACCTTTTTTAACGTTTCTGCGTCTGTTTTTAAATTTGACATCATGACGATACTTTGTTGATTGCCTTTTTGAAGTGTTTCTAAAGTAGGTGCGTTACTTGTTAAGTTTTCACCAATGGTATCGGACATTGTTTCCATACCCTTTTTGATTACTTCACTACCTTGATACATATCATGATTCCCTTGTGATAGTTGGGTTACACCATGAAGCAATACCGCATTTTGCGATATCAATTGTTTACTGCTATCATCCAATAATTTGACAGCTTGCATGTAGCTAGATACACCATAGGATACATCATTACTACCTTTTTTTAACTGAGCGACACCATTCACCAAAGTACCTGAATGTTCTTGTAAAGAAGCAATACCATCCTTTAATTTACCTGCTCCTTGATCAATGGCTTCACTGCCTTTTGTATATTCCGATAACCCTTTTTCTAATGTTTCCGTACCATTTTCAAAGGTCAATGTACTACTTGCGAGGGTCTTTAAATTGTCACTTATTTGTTTACTTCCATCTTGTGCTGAATAGGCACCATCTTTTAACTGTGCACTGCCATCACTTGCATCTTTTAAACCATTGCTTAAGTCTTTAACTGTAGAAAACAAGGTATCCGCATAAGTTTTCGTCACAGATTCTGACACGCTTTCCTTGATTTTCGCCATTGCTGAATCATCCATCTTTGTCGCAATATAATTGGTACCAGGATTTGTTTGATATTCCAATTTCATTTTTTGCGGATGTGCTTCTAATAATGTCGTCGCATTTTTAGAAAAATCAGAAGGAATGGAAATGATCATATAATAACTTCCATCCTCTAATCCTTTTCTAGCGGTGCTATCATCTACAAATGAAAATTTCATTGATTCATTCTCTTTCAGATTTTTTACAAGCTCATTTCCAACATCCAATGTTGTGCCATGATACTCCACTGCTTGATCTTGATTTACTACCGCAACCGGAATATCTCCTGTATTTCCATAAGGATCCCACATGGAACCAAGAAAGATACCGGCATATAGCATTGGAATCGCTATAATCGCCACCAAAACGACTTTTAACCATGTGCTATGTAGCACACTCTTCCATTCTTCTTTCATTGTAAACCTTCCTTCTTTCGTAATGCATTCATTATAATCTTGATACAGACATTCTCAATAAACAAAAACAGGCATTTGTCTAAGTATCCGCTTCCATCATCAATGTATGTATCAAAACTGAATTTGGTACAATTTTCTATCATGATCATACTTTAGCAATGGCAAGAAAAAATGGATATCGCCTATGTCGATTCACCAGGATGATTTATTCATATCATACTTATCAATCACTTGTAATCATATGGTTTGATATATCTTCCTCTTTTTCTTTCTTGTATGATAAAATTTAGATAGAAATATTGAATAACTTTGTCACAATACGTAAATAGAATCGTCTAATTTATAGAAGGGAGGATTTATTATGAATCCAATACAACAAAATGAATTGGTGGTTTCCGCCACAAATGGAAACAAAGAAGCATTACAAGCAATTTTAGAAGAAATACAAGATCTTGTTTTCAATCTTTCACTGAGAATGCTTGGTAATACTGCAGATGCTCAAGATGCATCACAAGATATTTTGATTAAAATCATTACCAGACTGGATAGTTTCTCACAAAAATCCAGCTTTCAGACATGGGTATATCGTATTGCTGTCAATTATTTGATCGATTATAAGAAATCCATGTTTGCACAACATCCTTTAAACTTTGAGTTTTATGCCGCAGATACACAATCCGGTTTTATGTCTTATACTCCGGATATGATGATGGGAAAAAGTGAAGATGAATTGGCATGGGAGCTACGTATGTCTTGTACCAACGTGATGTTACAATGTTTTGATCCTGAAACTAGATGTATTTTTATATTAGGAACGATGTTTCATTTAGACAGTACCATTGCAGGTGAAATCTTTGATATTACCCCTGCTACATATCGACAAAAACTTTCCAGAGCAAGAAAGAAAATGGCTGATTTTCTAAGTGTGAATTGTGGTCTTACAGAAACCGGATGTTGTAACTGTAAAAAGCGTATAGGTAATGCTTTGATTCAACATCGTCTTGATCCTACGCATATGGAGTATCAACGCTTAGATCCATTGGATCATTCACTGCTTCAAGAAACAACAGAGCATATGGTGGAAATCGACAAGATGGTTCCCGTCTTTGAAGATCTACCTAACTATCATTCTCCTATCGCAGTGAAAGAATTTATCACAGGTTTATTAAATTCGAATGATATGAAAGCCATACAACAATATAAGGAGAAGATATCATGACTTCAATCGATACACAAAAAATCATAGCTTTTCTATCAGCACTATCTAAAAACAATCAGCGAGAATGGTTTCACGAACATAAAAAAGAAAGAATGGATGTGAATGAAGAATTTGAAAGTTTGGTTCAAGAGTTTATGATCGGCATTGGTTCTTTTGATGATTCCGTGTTAGGTTTTCAACCAAAACAGTTGACCTTTTCTATGGTAAGAGATACTCGTTTCTCACATGACAAATCACCGTATCGTCCTGCATTACGTGCACATATTTCTTCCAAAGGTAAACTTCCCATACCGGTTGGATATTTTTTATCCATAGAACCAAATGGAAATACCATGCTAGGTGGTGGATTATTCGCAGACATGTTTAAAGATGCAACGACTATGATAAGAGATTATATCGTTGATCATGGAGATGAGTTTCATCAAATCGTAACCGATCCATCTTTTACGGAATATTTTACGTTATTAGGAACGAAACTGAAAAAGGTACCTAAGGGTTATGATCCTGAACATCCTTATGGTGAATATTTAAAATATAAAAGCTGGTTTGTAGAATTTCATCTTCCTGATGATGCTGTAACAGATAGTACGCAGTTTATAAAAACAGGTCTTTTATTATTTGAACGAATGAAACCCTTCAATGATTTTTTAAATAAGGCTTTGGTTGACTTTGAAATGCCAAAAAGATGACATTATTTTAAAATAGGAAAGAGAGCTAAACCATAGCTCTCTTTTTACGTTTATTGATTTCTTATTTTCTTTCTCATCAACATAATACCACATCCGCTACTTAATAACAGTCCGAGGAATAGCATCATTTGTGTAGTATCACCAGTAGATGGACTTGTCATATCATCCTGATGATCATTTGAGTCATCATTAGGTGTTGTATCCTGTGGCTCTTTATCAACTTTGACCAACGCATGATATGCTGCATTTAAATCATTTACCAATTGATCTACTTCTTCTTGTGTCACAGTATCTGAAGTTAGCATCGTTTTTGCTTGTTCATACAAGCTCGCAAATGCTTCATAACTTTGTGCTGTATAATCTTCTTTTACAATATTCTGATAGCGTGTTACTAGATCTTCTAATTCAGATTTGTCAACAACGATCGTTTTTTCTATTACATTGATTGCGACAGCACCTTGATCATGCGTATCAGTATAGTTCTTTGCTTTCGCATAAACAACAAAATAGTTTCCGGTTTCATTTTCTCCGATCGTTAACACACCATTTTCAGAAATTTTGGTATTCTGATCCGTTGTATCTCCGACGATAGACCATATAACATCTGTTTCTCCAGCATCCGCAGTAAATTGTTGAGATGCACCTTTTTCTACTTTTACGGTAAAATGAGATCCTTCAGGTTGTACATCGATACCGGTCCATCCTTTATTCCAACGAGAACTTAAGCCTTCATACCAAGGCCAAGATTCATGTGTTGCCCATCCATTTGTATTTGGAAGCACATAACCATCTTCACACACTAAACCACTTGTATCTGTTGGATTTATTAATTTACCACCGCTATATTTCTTTGTAAAGGTCAATGTCTGATTACCAACCTGTTTTACAGCGCTACTTCCCGGTCTGGATGTAATATAAACAGTATTGTTTATTACTTGAATATTGTAATCTTCTACACCATTACCATCGAAACTTGTCGCTTTATCCAAATCTTCTACTAAGATACCATTGCCATTTGTATCTTGTCCATAATAATAAACGATACCCTGATCTTCGTAGGTTAATACATAACTACAAGAGGAAACGATCTGTGATGCATCATTTAGATTGCTTAATCCATAAAAACTATAGGCAGTAACTGTACCATCTTTGGTTTCTCCACCACCGCCTTGTTGTGTTTCATGTACATACACACTTGCGATATCATAGATTTTTTCGCTAGATGCAGAAGAAGCATTGACGCTGATTTTCATCTGAGTATATACAGGTGTATTAGGCAAATACAACAACGTAACTGCAATCTGTGTTTCACTTGCAGAAGTATTGATTTCAAATTCATCTTCATTTAACGTAAATACATCACCATAAGAATTTGTTAAAACGATAGAAATATCCTGTTTTTTCAAATCTGATGCGTTGGTGCCTTCTGGCCATGTGATATAAAAATCATCAGCTAAGTCATCACATAAGATAGGTTGATTTCCATCACCGATCCAAGTCCATACAGGTTCACTTTCTTGAGGAACACTCATACCTCTTTGTGATAAAGAGATCATTTCAGCTTCAACATTCATACCATTCTTGAATGTCATTCCTGCCAATCCAACAAAATCCTGTCCATAGATTTGAACATGTCCCTGAAATTCTTTGCTAGGAAGTGGCAATCCACAATAAGTAACACCTTCTAACATAAAATGAAAGCGATATAGACCACTACCATCTCCTCCAAGGCAACTCCATTCTCTACCACTATTGGTATCTTTTAAATCATAAACTGAACGATCGATTTCTAAATCGCCTGCTTGTAATGCATAGGTTGTCTGTCCATCGATCCAAGGGTTTACTAATGATGTTGCTTGGAATATATATTCATTCACATAATATCCATCACCTTCCATAAGGCGAATGGTTGCATTGTTGCTATCTATTTGATCATTATCCAACCCTTCCATATCTAAGGATATGGTTGCACTGGTATCTCCATAGTCAACTACTTCTTTTAACGCTTCTTTCAATGTACTCTTACTATAAGTATATGCACTTCCGAAAATATGACTTTCTATTGTCATGTGCGGAACGACATATTCTCCGATTTTAATACATGTTGCATCAGTATTTAACGCATCATTATCCGGTTTTATATAGAGATCGTAATCATCACTGGCATTTGTATACTTTGTAATTTTTGAAGCATCCACTGCAATCGTTATTACCTTATCATTCTTACTTTGAATGACAGCAATATCTTCACTACCAGAAAATGCTTCACTACCATCGCTATTTTTCATCCAATTACTTACATCATCACCAATGGATACCTTCCATGAGGTTTCTGCTTTTACATCAAATTGATACATCATTGTCTTTGAAATGTTGATTTCCTCAGTTTCTAATTCAATTTGATCTAATGTTTGATCTTGCTGTTCTACTGCATGAATACCCTGAACAGAGGAAAGACACATCATCAATGCCAAAGTTAGTATTCCTGTTTTTCGCATACCTTTTTTCTCCTTCTCACTCAAGTTGCAGATAACTTTTGTAAATTTTTTCTCCTTTCTTTTTTCTTATCTGCACGATTTCTTCCCATACCTTTACACTAGCAAAGTCTATGCCAATTTCGTTCATCCGATAAATATCGCATATTCTGAAACCCGAAAGACACTAAGCGTATGATAAATGAACAGTACGTATCACCATCCATATATAGTGTCGTAAAACGTTAAAATGTAAGGGCTTGTAATTATTGTTTCTATGGTGTTAGAATAAGAACACATCCCGTTATATGGAGAAAGGAGAGGTTATTATGAAGCAAACCATTCTTCCGAAATTAGACTTGTCTTTAAAACAGTCCTTGCATGCTTCCAATGTTAAGTCATTACAAATCTTAAGCTGTAGCAATGATGAATTGCGAGTTTTTTTAAATGAAACAGTTCATCAAAACCCTTTTCTTCATTATCATTCAAAAGATGTGATAGATTCTGATGCATTTTTATCTTATGCACAGGAAGGTCCATCCCTTTATGATGAAATCATGAGACAGGCAGAAACAAGCAAATATCAAATAGATCAAAAAGTCTGTGAATATTTGATCTTTCAATTAGATTCAAATGGTTATTTCCAAACTGATTTATCTACCCTAATAAAGCAATCTCCCTTCACGAAAGAACAAATCAAGCGTCATCTGATCATTCTTCGATCGTTTGAGCCACATGGTCTTTTCGCCTTCTCATTAAAACAATGCTTGAAAATTCAATGTCATTATTCATCTGAACCAGCTAGTGAAACTGCAATATTATTATGTGAACATCTAGAAGAACTTGCCCTTCATCATTATGAATCTATTATGGATGCTTGTGATATCACGCTAGATGAATTGGAAGAAGGCTATGATTTCATAAAAACATTACATCCAAAACCCGGTGCGAATTATCAGAAGAATACTAGCTATATGCAACCAGAGTTTAAAGTTGAAGTGATAGATGATCATATTCATATCCAACATCTATTCGATGATCTTGCATTATCTTTTCAATCCTTAGAGGACGATTATCAAAGAAGCGAGGTAAGTGAATATTTAAAAAAACAACGCCAACAAGCGCTTGAAATCATGAGTAGTATCAAAAGACGAAATATGACATTGCTTTTGATCATGCAATATATCTGTGAAATTCAAAAGGATTTCTTTCTTCATCAAGGCTCTTTACATCATTTAACATTAGAGATGATTGCGAAAAATTGTGGATTTCATATATCAACGATCTCTCGTGCATTAGCTAATAAATCCTTTGAATTTCATCAACGATATTATAGTCTTTCTTCTATGTTAAGTCATGGTGGGTATCAAGATCACAGTATCAAAGCCATCCAAGAAGAAATTAAATCTATCATTGAACACGAGGACAAAAACAAGCCATATAGTGATGAACGTATTCGTTTATTGCTTCAAGAGAAAAATATCCATATCTCACGTAGAGCAGTAACCAAATATAGAGAAAATTGTTTTATATACAATTCATCAAAAAGAAAACAATCAAAAAAGACCTAGTCGGTCTTTTTTAAATACGAAGCTTATCCACAAAATTACGTACACTACTTTTATGAAGCGCTGATGGTTTTACATATAAATAAATATGACTAAGAATTGGCCCTTGAATCGATAACACTTTCAAGCCTTCTAATTGATACATTTGTAGAGATTGTTCCATAGCAAGAACGATTCCTTCCTTTTTTCTTGCGGCCGCAAGCAAGGTATGCATTCTTCCATATCTTTTGATGATTGGTTGAAATCCCGCTTCTTGACAGACCTGTTCTGTTAATTTTCTAATCATCGTATAGCGAGGATATAATAGTAACGGCTCTTGTTGAAGATCAGATAAACTGATTGTTTCCTTTTTACAAAGGGGATGAGTATTTGGCAATACTGCGACCAATCTATCTTCACTTATGGGAAACTTTTTAAATTTTTGTAGTTCCTTTATATCGCCTCTCAGAATATAAATATCATTTTCATCCTGTTCCAGCATATAATCAAGATCACGCTCTTCCATTTCTATCACTTGTAGATTCAAATTTTTATGTTCTTTTTGAAATTCCTCGATTCTATTACTTAGATCATATTGGGAAAAGATTGGTAACATTGCGATTTTTAACTCTGCATCTACTCCCTGTTTTTGTTCCTGAAGTTTCTTTATCATTTGTTCCTGTATTTGTAATAGCTTCTTTGCATGTTCATAGACAATTTCGCCATAGTACGTTAACGTAATCTGTCGTTTAGAACGATCAAAGAGCTGTACATCTAATTCTGCTTCCAGCTTCATGATCTGTTTGGATAAGGATGATTGTGAAACATGAAGAAATAAAGCCGCTTCGGAAAACGTCTTTTTTTCTACAATGATACGAAATTCATATAGCTGTTCTATATTCATAATCACCTATTCCATCCTAGAATACATTATATCATAACTTGAATTGCTTCTGTTTGCTTTTCTAAATTAAAATAAAAGCAGGAGGTCATTATGAGAACATATCATATCAATAGAACCATCATCCCTATGGGAAAGGATCATGTCATCTTGGTTTCTGGAGGACAGGCACATATCGGTACACAAGTATGTGCCATACCATATTTCAATCATGATCAATGGCATGTTACCTTACATATATGGAATCAAATAGCACACCGTGATGATGAGGTTGCCAAACGCTATGCATCAGCATTGGCATTACATACTCATCACACTGCAATCTGTGTTTGCGGTATTCATTATGATGATATTCAAAAAGATGAAATTAATGAAATACTAACATGGTGTGATCAAGATATTGAACAAATGAAAAAGGAGGTTTGTATATGAGTGTACAATATGATTTACGTTATGCTTTACAGCGATTGAGCCAACAAGAAAATGAATTGATAGATAGTGATACACTAACGAATCCTGATAGTGAATTAGCCGGAGTTTATCGTTATATCGGTGCAGGTGGTACTTTAAAACGTCCGACAAAGACCGGTCCTGCTATGATGTTTACCAATATCAAGGGCTATCCTGACGCAAAAGTTTTGATAGGTCTATTGGCCAAAAGAGAGCGTACTGCCTTTCTTCTGGATACCACCAGTGAAAATCTAGCGAAAACATTAAATCAAGCATTTATCGATCAGTTACAACCAATCGTAGTAGAAAAAGGAAAGTGTCAAGAAGTGATCCATACAAGTGATGATCCTGATTTTGACATTAGAAAGATCATTCCTGCAATAAAAACGACCCAAGAGGACGCAGGTCCTTATATCACGATGGGATTATGCTATGCAAGTGATCCGGACACTAAGGAAAGTGATGTAACGATTCATCGCCTTTGTTTACAAAGTAAAGATGAGATGACCATGTTCTTTACTCCCGGAGTTCGTCATTTGGATGTATTTCGTAAAAAAGCAGAGGAGATGGGACGTCCTTTGCCTATTTCTATTAGCATCGGTGTGGATCCGGCCATTGAAGTTGCTGCTTGTTTTGAACCACCAACGACACCACTTGGCTTTAATGAGCTCTGTATTGCCGGAGGCATTCGTAAACAACCGGTAGAAATGTGTCATTGTAAAACAATCGATGAGTATTGTATCGCTAACAGTGAATATGTAATAGAAGGAGAATTGATACCGGGAAAACGTCTTCCTGAGGATCTACATAGTGGATTAAAAAAAGCGATGCCAGAATTTCCTGGATATACCGGTGAAGCAAATTCTGAATTACCTGTCATTCATGTAAAAGCGATTACACATCGTAAAGATCCTATCATGCGGGTATGTATCGGACCTAGCGAAGAACATGTAAATCTGGCAGGTATCCCAACAGAAGCAAGTATTCTCAGCATGTGTGAAAGAGCCATGCCCGGAAAAGTTAAAAATGTATATTGTGCACCATGTGGTGGTGGAAAGTATGTTGCGATCATGCAATTTTGTAAACGAGTACCAAGTGATGAAGGAAGGCAACGACAAGCTGCATTGATTGCCTTTACTGCATTTAGCGAGTTGAAACATGTTTATCTTGTGGATGAAGATGTAGACATCTTTGATATGAATGATGTCATGTGGGCAATGACGACAAGATTTCAGTCAGATGTGGATTGTATCTCTATTCCAGGAGTACGCTGTCATCCACTTGATCCATCCAATGATCCTGATTATGATCCTTCTATTCGTCATCATGGCATTGCATGTAAGACCATCTTCGACTGTACGGTTCCATATGAACAAAAACATCGCTTTCAACGCTCAGTATTTAAAGAAGTGGATGTGACACGATGGCTGAAAGAAAACGACTGATCATTGGCGTTAGCGGTGCCAGCGGCTCTTCTTTAGCCTATCATTTGATGCAAACCTTATCAAAAAACAATCTTGTAGAAACTTATCTCATCATGACGAATAGTGCCAAAAGAACATGGGAGCTTGAAATGCAACAACCTTTACATGCGATGATCGATCTTGCAGATCATGTGATCGATAATCAAGATATTGCCGCATGTTGTGCAAGTGGGAGTTTTCCTATCGATGGTATGATCATCGTTCCTTGTAGTATGAAAACAATTGCAGGAATATGCTGTGGCTATAGTGATACGTTACTTTTACGAGCTGCGGATGTTGCCATCAAAGAAAAACGCAAATTGGTGTTGTGTTTTAGAGAGAATCCGCTTAGTACCATTCATTTTCATAATCTAGCTTCTTTATCATCCATTCAAAATGTATATCTTATGCCTATGATGATGACCTATTATCATCAACCGCAAAGCATTGAAGATATGGAAGCTTCACTGATTGGAAAGATGTTAGATGTTTTTGATATCACATATGAAAAATATCAAAGATGGATGTATGAAACGATATAGATAGGAGCTTAACATATGGAAATTGACTTAAAGTTTCACCCCGAACGTTTTGAACGAAAGACGTGTATGATCCAACAACAACAAATTACTTATCGTGCTTATATGGATATACCCTATTGCAAATATCCGAAAGATCCCATACAGACGATGAATATCTTTGTGCCAAAACAAAATCGTTTATATGATGATCACACTGCTCCGATTTTATTCGTCAATCAAGTAGGAGGCTATCTTCCAGGACCTGCCGCTATACCACAATTAGATCATAGAGGTTATGGAAATATCGTATTCCATGCCTTACATCATGGTTATGTAGTCGTAAGTCCAGGTGTACGTGGAAGAACTTCAGGAAAAATCAGTGATGAATTCTTTGAAGGCAGTTCTACACAGAAGTTAACAACAATTAATGGTCGCATGGTTGGTCGTGCCCCTGCATGTATTGTTGATCTAAAAGCAGCCATACGCTATTTACGATATAATAAAGCAATGATTCCCGGTGATGTCGAACATATCATCACAACCGGAATCAGTGCAGGAGGAGCATTATCGGCATTGCTAGGGACCTCCGGTAACCAACAAGACTATATACCATATTTAGAAGAAATCGGTGCCGCAGATGAACGTGATGATGTATTTGCATCAAACTGTTATTGTCCCATCCATAATTTAGAACATGCGGACTCTGCCTATGAATGGATGTTTTCAGATTTACATGATTTTCATAGAACCAAACATGTAAAAACAGATCATGGTATCGTACGTGTCCCTTTCACCGGATGTATGAGTGAAAAACAGATTATGATATCAAAGCAATTAAAAGATAGGTTCCCTTATTATATCAATCAGCTAAATTTAAAAGATCTTGATGGTAATATCCTTAGCTTAAAGGAAGATGGTACAGGTTCTTTTCTTACTTATCTCAAATCTTATCTGATACGATCAGCACAGAAAGAATTACATCATCATGCATGTATCAATCAATATCCATGGCTGGCTGTGAAAGACAGCGAGATAGAAAAACAGCATTATATCAAAAGCCAACAAGGAATCATTCTTGATATTGATTGGGATGCCTATATAAAGAAAATCTCTAGAATGAAAGCAGCTCCGGCTTTTGATGCTTTGGATTTGAGCAGTCCAGAAAATGAAGAATTCGGTGATGAAAAAATAGATAAAAAACATTTCACCATGTTTTCTTATACAAATAGTGAAAATAACGGTATACTGGCTGATGAGAAGATCATCAAGATGATGAATCCATTGTCTTATATCAATGCTTCAGGATGCACACAACATTGGCGCATTCGCCACGGTGCATTTGATCGTGATACTTCAATTGCCATTCCTGTAATCTTAGGAACCTTATTAAGAAACAATGGATATGAAGTAGATTTACAATTACCTTGGGGACTTCCACATTGTGGGGATTATGATCTTGATGAATTCTTTCAATGGATCGATGATATCATAAAATAAAAGATATTCGGTATGATTGAATATCTTTTTTTATCATAGAGAAAAGCCAGATTTCTCTGGCTTTCTCTTACTTACTTTGTGATATATTCATACATATCGCCTGATTGAATATAACTACAAGGGATATTTTCTTTGATTGCATCATGGATATAAGTAGTCATATACTCCATACCCGGCTCTTCTGCATTAAAGTGACCCAAAGCGATGATTGCTTTATCATATCCTGCCATACAGGAATCACGTATGTATTCACTCACCGTATAATCGATAAGCTCTAACGTAATCAATAAATCAATATTCTCTTGATCTACCTTTGTGATCAAATCATTATCTCCATGACCAAGTACATGTGCACATATATAAACATTTTTTATGTTCGCATCTAAGTTGCCGATGATCTTCATTCCATTTAAATGAAATTGATCCAACATGTTTGACGCAATTTCTCTAACTGTAAGATTAGGTAATTGAAACAATAGAGGTGCTTCATCAGTTGTTGCTAAATAAGATTCCCATCCCAACATTTTCATAAAACCATAAAATATACCGTCTTTATAAGTACCATCTTCCATTGGAATTCCACTATGAATATAATCATGATCACGCCAAACAACGATTCCTGTTTCCTCTAACAACTTCTTTTTTTCTTGAAATGTGCGGTTGTTTTGTTGTTCAAGCCAATCGACATGGTCTCCATGATTCCAAAATAGAGCTTCATGACATATGATCAAATTGGCATTTCTTTCTTTGGCTTGACGAATAACATCTATCGTTGCCCAACATGTAGTTACGATACCGGTACATTCTATTTCTGCATTTCCATATAATATCTTATCTCTGGTTGTTTCCTCTTGAATACAATCGCCGCCTTTATGATAAGCTTTTATCCTATCAATGACTTCCTTGATTTTCACATTATCACATCCTTATCTTTATTGTACTTCATGATTTGTATATTGCGAATCTCTTTATGGAAAAAAACAGGAAATCCTGTTTTTTTCATTATTCATCCTCTTCATCGGTTTCTACTTGAACCTGATTCACATAAATCACTTGCTGTTTACAATCTTCCACAATATCAGCAATCATGTTACTTGTGATTTCAATATCCTGTGGCAGTAATATTAGGCTCATCGCAAGTGCTAAATTCATACCAGTGATGATATGAGTCTTATCGCTGAGATAAGGAATGAATTTCTGATTCACACTGCCTCCTAGCATATCTGTCAAAACGATTACTTCATCTTCCTTAGAAAAAGATGCAAATAATTGTTCCACTTGATCACTGATATCGGTTTCCTTATCATCTACGTAAGCATTGATATCATAAATCTGATTCGCTGCTGATGAGTAGTTATTTAAAAACTGTACCGTGTCCTTTAATCCAAATGCCAGTTTATGGTGTGAGGCAAAAATATATCTTCTCATACTTCGATCTCCATTCTGTTTCCTTTATTCGATATGAGTTCAGCACAAGATCTCTGCTGATCTGATATCATTATACTCCTAAAATACCTGAAGCAGCACCTAGCCAAGATAATACAATGATTCCTAAAATGATCTTCGTTAAACTTACTCGTTTTTTGATTAATTTATATACGATGATGGTTGCTACAATTGGTAGAATTGATGGGAAAATTCCATCCAAAATACCTTCTTGTACACCCATAGATACATCATTGAAAGAGAAGGTCAATGCTGTCTTAATGACAACAGTTGTTGGAATCAATGCGCCTACAACCGTCAAACCAAGTACAGAAGCAGCTTCTGTGAAAGCTGCAAGCTTATCACTTAGTGTGGTAATGATCTTTGTTCCTAAGGTATAACCTGTATTCCACCAAAAGATCTTTCCAAAGAAGATGACTAAGTTCGCACATACATATAATACAAGACCGATTGGATTTCCTTCCTGTCCCATATAAGCGGCGATGGAACCAAAGATCGTTGGAATCAATGCCCACATTACCGTATCACCGATACCGGAAATAGGACCCATCAAACTAACCTTTAAGTCCTGTACTGCATCTAATGCATCCAACCCTTCTTTGTCTTCCATTGCAAGGGTTGCGCCAAGCAAGAAAGGACAAACCGGCGGTGTTGCATTGAAATATTTAAACTGATTCTTCAATGATTTAATATAATCTTCATCATTTGGATAAATTTTTCTCAAAGCTTTCATTTCAGAATACACAACAGTTGGTGCCATCTGTGTACCATAATTAAAGGTAGATGGACCTAATAACCAACGTCTACCACATTGGCGTAAATCTTTTTTTGTTAATACCGGCTGTCTACTCATCTTCTAATCCTCCTGCAACTACCATCTCTTTATTTGCTGCTGATTTGTATTTTTCAAATGCCCATGCTCCACCTACCATAGCAACTGGAATGATACCTAAGCCAGCAAAGGTTGCCAGCATAAAGCCTACCATAATACATCCGAAATATTTAGATGCAGGCATATAATTTAATAGCATTCCCATACCTATAACAGGAAGGGCTGCTCCGGCAATGGATAGTCCTGTTGTGAACCAAGCAGGCATAGATTCTAGAATGAAATTAACTGCATCTACCCCAAGTGCACATGCGACAAAGGTAGGGATTGCACCACATAATCCAATCAAAACAGGTGAAATCAGAATCACAGTACTCATAGCTTTAAATTTACCCTGTTCACATAAGCTCTCTGCTTTTCTTGCGATAAAACCATTTAATATCTTGGCAATGACATCAAACTGTACATAAAGCATTGCTACAGCAGTACCGATAGTAATACCAACTTCTAAAGGCTGACCTGTCGCAATAGATAATGCAGTACCGATGATTGCCGCAATACCATAATTAGGAACACTTGCTCCACCGATTGCAGCAACACCAAGTGACATCAACTGACAAGATGCCCCTATATATAAACCTGTTTGAAAATCCCCAAGCAATAAGCCCGTTAAAGCTCCCCAGATAATATGATTTGCGGCCACCACCTGTGTTCCAAAGGAATCAAAGGCTTGTAGAAAAGCGATGATGGTAACCAAAACAACTTGAATTGCACTCATTTTATTTCCTCCTCGTTATGATTCAATATCAATAAATTTACTTAATGGTTCTTCTTTATCTCTTGGCACATATTGAACAACGATCGTTGTTCCTGATTTGCTAATATCACGATAAACTTCTTTTTCACATGCTCTTACATAGGCACGGTTACTGACTTTTACAGCATCCTCTTCTTCAGGTGTCGTTGTTCCACCAACTACCAAATGATGGACAGGCTCTCCACCCTCAATTAAATTTCTTATGATTCTTGGATCTGCTGTAATTACAAACACCTTTTGCCCATCATATTTATGGATTGAAAAATTATGATAAGCTGTTTCCTCGTTGATAATAGATAATGCTGTACCTGGTGGCTTGCTCATCTGCATACCACTTTTTAATACAGGATCATTGGCGATATGATCATCAATTACCATCACACGCTGTGGCGCAATTGTCGGAGTCCATTGACTAGCGACAATCCCATGTAACAATCTGTTATCGATTCTTGCTGAAATGATACTCATAAGTTCCTCCTTTTCTCTGGTATGTTCTTAATTACCAGCTACACCTTTCTTCTAGCAAAGTCCATGCCAACTTTTAAAACCTTTTATTTATCGTCTTATTTCATCTTCACCGACACTCTCTTAATTGAAGTGAACACTAACGATCAAAAATGAGTGCTATTTTATTGGATATTACTAATATAGATATCTATGTATTCTATCTCTTCAATCGGAAGCTTTACCTTATAATACTTTTCAACATTACTGAATGCATGTTTGATACAAGCAACAAATTGTTGAAAACGTTCCTCACAATCTTCTACTTTCTTACAATACTCATCCGCACCATCATGGGTAACCAATCGCTCGATCAAACAACAAACATGGACATAAAGACCAAAACAAACATTGTAACTAAACGTTCGATTCATTTCTCTTTGTAGTCGATCGATCGCATCAGCTACATGTTCCAACAATTTGGCCGGATTTAAAATAGTTAGATTACCGATGATATTGGATAACGAGAAATTCTTTAAAATATTTTTACGGAACTCTTCCATGTCATCTGCATTGATCAATTCTTGAAAATGCGCTGTCAACACCTCAAAAGAATCATTCATGATCAACTCTTCTACAGGGATAAATCGGATATGTTCGATATTAGGATTTAACGTTCCAACGATACATATTACCTCATAATGATCAAAATAATCATCTTCTAATTTATTTTGTAATAAGGTCGAATAATCATAAGTTAAAACCTTAACCGGAATACTTTTAGGAAGAGAATCTTCTAAGATATCCTTTAACTTCTCTGCTGTTCCAATACCAGTAGCACAAGAACAAAGAATCACTTTTTCTTTCTCTTCTCGTTCAATGATTTTGAAACTAGATTCACTATAACTTTGACATTCATCAAAGATATCTCTTACTCTACGATTTTGTTTCAATCCTTCACCAACCATCAATGCCAATTTTGTATTTACATGATTAGCTATCGCAATATTCACATCATATTGATTCGTCAATCCTGTATAAATATCCTCTAAAGAACCCATATCTACAAGCAAGATCAAATCATGAAATTTCCCTCGCTTTTTTAGAAAGTCATTTAACTTCTCCAAGATAGCCTCAGTACTCATATCCAAAGGCATATCTATTGCATCAAATATATATTGGTCTAATAATTGATTCACTGCATTTGCCATGGAGCTTGCTGTCGCATAACCATGAGATAAAATAACAGCAATATGGCGATTGATATCCTTATCCCCATGATAAATGTGCATTATCAAAGTAAAACAAGCCATGATAAACGATTGTATTTCTATATCCAACTGAACTTTTAATACTTCCATGATTTCCTTAACGATGGCATATTCTCTCACAAATTTATTCTCAATGATCTTCACAAAGTTCTCACACTCTTCATCATACGTATCTAAAAAATCTTGTATATCCATATGTGAAGCCGCACAATCCTTAATTAGCAAAGACATAGCATAAATTTCATTTGTTTGAAATGTTAGTCCATATGGTTCACTTACCATCGTAACAATGGTCTTCATTGCATTAATGATAAACGTACTTCTGGTACTTTGCATATGATTTCCATCAAATAAATACGTATTGATATAATTCTCTACGCTCATGGTACTATCTTCCATAAACTTTTCCATTAGAATATGATGATTTTGTAACTCTTTTAAATGATTCAAAAGCTTATGAAATAACTGAATCAACGGCATATCTTGAGAAGCGTGTTTCGTTAAGCTTTCTAGTCTTAATAATTGATGTGAATCAAATAAGATACTATTACGATCAACTCTAAAATTCGATATAATGCTCTCAGGAAGATTCAAGGTATGTATTTCTAATTTATCTTGTTCTCTATTATGAAACAAAGCATTCATACAAGCGGTCTGTACAACATTAAATACTTCTCCTATATTCCCATGATATTGCGCATTTAAAAGAGCATGATATGCTGTATTGCTAATACAAATCTCTTTTTTCATCTTTTTAGATTCTTGATGAAATGCCTCTGCAATAATGGAAGATTTTTCTTTTCTTCCTCGCTCTTCCAAAGAAGGAATATGAATACGTACAGGAATTCTACGTAACAATGTTTTTAATAAAGCCTGTTCAGGATCCTGTGTTGTCGCAAAAATCAAACGTACATCACTGTGATAGACATGTTCATTATCTCCTAGTTTACGATAATTTCCATGATCCATAAATAACAATAACTTTTCCTGGCATTCCGGCTTTAAGCAATGTACCTCATCTAGAAATAACATCCCTTTATCTGCTGCTTCGATCATACCGACTTGATCACTATCAGCTCCCGTAAATGCCCCTTTTTTATAACCAAACAAATTAGCTGTGATAAGCTCTGGATTATTCGCATACTCACTACAATTGACATGAATATAATTTGCCTCTTTATCCAAAACTCCCTGATTGATGCCATATTCATACATCACATCTACGATCGTGCTTTTTCCTGTACCGGTTGGCCCATATAATAAGGTAGGCAATCCAAAAGGCGGATACATCAAACTAGCTTTACATTTATCAACAATTTCTCTTAAAGACCCCTCTTGTCCGATTAATTTTTGAAAATCATGACGATCATTTGTATGAATCAATACTTTTAATTCTTCCAGTGAAGTCAGCATTGCTGGACAATGATCAATAGAATACAGTTCCATAAGCGTTTCTCTATCAAGGAATATGACTGGTCTTGTATTGATTTTAATAAAGGTTCCGTCACTATAAAACTCATTTAAATGCTGAGATATCCAGTTTCTACTTAATCCTAACTGTTTTCCTAGATCCATAGCATTATTCATTTGATATGTTCCTGCTAGAGTATGCTCTTTGATCAATGCTAATAGTTTCTCTTTCATTCCATCCTCCTTATAATCTTTACAGTCTAACTCATCTTTATAGTAACGAACTATGCTACCATATAGCAATTCAAAATCACTTTCGCAATATTCCAAAATGGAATACTATTACATGATACGATCAACATGATTTTCTTTTCCCTTGTAAATTGATAACATTCCCGTATAATGAACATATAAGCATACATGGAGGCCTATTATGAAACAATATCAAGCTATTTTATATGATTTAGATGGAACTGTTTTAAATACCTTGGATATGAATATGATTCCCTTAATGAAAATCATAGAAGAAGAAACCAAAGAACATTGGACTTATGAAGAAGTTTTAAAATTCGCATCTTATCCCGGCATGAAAGTTATGGAAGAATTAGGCATAAACAATAAGGAAGAAACCTATGCCAGATGGGTACGATATGTTAATGAATATGAAGCTGGCGCAACTTTATATGATGGCTTTGAACAAGTTTTTGAGGCATTGGATCAGCATATGATTCAAGCTGTTGTTTCTGCGAAAACGATAGAACAATATCAAATTGATTTTGTGAGCAAGGGACTTGATCGATATATGAAAACAGCAGTTTTAGCAAATGATACGCAAAAGCATAAGCCAGATCCTGAACCATTACTTGAATGTCTCAAACGATTACAGGTCGAAGCTAAAGACGCAATCTATATCGGAGATGCCTTATCTGATTATCTAGCTGCACAGAATGCGAACATTGATTTCGGTTACGCAACATGGGGAAGTGTATCAAAGGATGGAATCGATCATCCTGATTTGATAATCCATCGTCCTTTGGAATTATTACAACTACTAGATCATAAAAAGTAAACCAAAAGGTTTGCTTTTTTAAATCATCGTGTTGACTTTAAGATTTCTTTATAATTGATTCTGTATACTGATATCGTGAAAGAGGTGAACCTATATGCTATGGCGAATACTTAAAAACGATTTAAGAAACGGATGGATGAGTAATCTTGTGATGATCATTTTCTTATCTGTTTCCACAATGCTGGCATGCGCAAGCATATCCTTAATTTATTCTTCAACCAACCAGATATCCTATTTTATGAATGATATGGGGAATACAGCGGATATGAATTTCTCTATGATGAACTTCACGAAACAAGGTGAACAGGACATCCATACATTTATGAAGGAAAAAGGCATCGATGAATATCAATTAGAACATGATATCAATTTACCATTGTCAGTGATGCGATTCAATGATACCCCGGATTTAGAAAGCTCTGGATGCTTTGCGACAACATTACCTGATACGTTTAATCTACTTTATGATGAATTCAATCAGATCCCTAACATACAAAAAGGTGAGGTAGGAATACCTTTATCCATAAAAAACCAGCTTGATCTAAAGCTAGGTGATACTTTTGATATCCAATATGATCAAAAAACATATCACTATACAATCAGTTGCTTCTTAAGAGATCCTTTATATGGATCAGAGATGATGGGACAAAAACGCATTCTATTACATCCGAATGATTTTGAAGTATTATACAACGTTACACAAGCAAAAGATCATGCGGCAGTACTTTCCGTCAACAATAGCAAGCAAACAGAGAATTTAGAATATGATATGCAACACCAAGGACTACCTAATTATATTTTAGTCACAAAAGAAACCGCAATGTTATCCTTCATGGGAGTCGGCATGGGAACCAGTGCCTTATTGCTCATGAGCGGCATCATTCTATTATGTATGTCTTTTTTCATCATTCGGTTTACCATCCTATCTCAAATCGAACAGCATTATACAGAAATCGGTATTATGAAAGCGATCGGTTTCAAGCATTCGCAAATCAAGCCGCTCTATCTTTGTAAATATATCAGTATTACGTTACTGGGTTCTATCATCGGCTTTCTTTGTTCGATTCCTATGGCTGATTTTCTTGAAGAAATGCAAGGTGGTGTGGTACCCGCAATACCCAATCATAATGGAACATTATTATCGATTTCTGTTATCTTTATGATACTAGCTATGGTATATGGCGTAACAACGATGGTCTTAAGAAGATTGAAAAAACAAAGCACTATGGAAGCTATACGTAAAGGTAATAAGGGAGAAACCTTTCAAACACATACCATCTTATCCCTTGAAAAACGTAGCTTTTTAAGTGTTCCATCCTATTTGGCATGCAACGAACTGTTATCTAATGTGAAACACTCCATTATGATGATACTGATTTATGCCTTCTGTATGTGGTTAGTATTAGTCCCTTTAACATTAAAAGATTCTTTTCAAAACGATGCCTTTCTTCAGATATTAAAAGTTTCAGCAGCGGATCTGTATTCCCAACAAAATAGTGGCATTCGTATCAGTTCTCTTCAAAAACAAAAAGAAGAACTTCAAAAAGATTTAGAACGATATGATCCTGATGTCAAAGTTGAAATGGAAACACTAAGTAGTGCATCGTTACATGAACAAGGCGTGAATTCCTCTGTCTTTCTTATGAAACGTGCTGATTTAGAAACAATGGAATTCAATAAAGGAAAAGCTCCCCTATTAGATAATGAAATCGCCATTTCCGGTGTATTGGCGAATCGTTATCATAAAACCATCGGAGATACCATTCAGTTATCCTATGAAGAAACCAAGAGAGATTATATCATTACCGGTATTTACAGTAGTATGATGAATCTTGGAAATAACATATTGGCAGGTGATCAAAATTATGACTATGCCTATACCGGATATCTCATTGTCCAGTTTTCAGGTGATGAGGCCACACGCCAAACAACAAAAGAGCTTGTGCAAAACAATTATCATGATATGAAACTAATTGATAGCTTAGATATGATGAAATCCTTTAGTGGTGATATGCCTCACCAAATTGAATTGTTATGTAATCTTATCATAGGGATCATCTTCTTTATTTTATTTTTTCTTACTATCCTATTCTCAAAGCTTCATATGATACGCATGAAAACCTCCATTGCCTTACTACAAAGCCTTGGTTATCAAAAGCGTCCTATTCGAAAATGGATGATGGTAAAATGTATGCTTCAAGCCATATCAGCTGCAGTGATCGGTATTTTGTTTCATACGATATTTACATCCCGTATGCTTAGCATATACTTTCAATCAACCGGCCTTGGAGATTTAAAACTAACAAGCGATTATCTTCATACGTATTTGATCTATCCTATCCTATATATACTAATCGTCATCATCGCTCAAGCAATCGTTAATCGCACGATATCTACTTCTCATATAGAAGATTTAAATGAAGAATAAGGAGAAAATTATATGGAAACAATCATCGAAGTAAACCAATTATGTAAATCTTATATCGTAAACAAAAAACAAAATCATGTCCTTCGAAATGTAGATCTAAACATTCAAAAAGGAGAATTCATCGCAATCATGGGACCAAGTGGCAGTGGTAAATCGACACTTCTATATACCATCAGCGGAATGGATAGCATCTCTTCCGGTACCGTTTTATTTGACCATAAAGAAATCCAACAGTATAATGAAACCGAAATGGCTGAATTGAGATTGAGTGAGATGGGATTTATTTTTCAACAAATGCATTTATTGAATAATCTAAACGTATATGATAACGTCATTCTTCCCGCTTATATGGCGAAAAAAGAAAAGCGAAAAGATATCAATAGTTATGCCAATGAATTATTTCAAAAATTCATGATTACGTCAATTGCGCACAACAGTATACAAGAAGTCAGTGGTGGAGAGCTTCAAAGAGCTTGTATCGCAAGAGCAATGATCAATCATCCAAAGATTTTGTTTGCGGATGAACCAACAGGAGCACTAAACAGTTCCAGTGCAAAAGATGTTATGGATATGTTTATAAAGGTTCACGCAACTGGTACAACCATTCTTTTGGTAACTCATGATGTAAAGATTGCATCTTATGCCGATCGTATTTGTTATATCAATGATGGAAAGATTGAAAGTGATCTGGTTATCAAAACTTTACAAAATCAAAATCAGCTCATGGATCGGGAAAAGAAAGTGTATAACTGGCTGATGGAAAAAGGCTGGTAGAGGTGTTATTCAATGATTGATATACTAATTGTAGAGGATCATATAGAATTAAAAGAAGTGATCGAACGATTATTAAGAAAGGAAGGCTATCATGTTGTTAGCGTCACAAATGGGAGTGACGCTCTTTCCATATTAAGGAAGGAAAATGTTCGTTTACTATTGGTCGATATCATGTTACCTGACATGGATGGCTTTCATATTTGTGAAGAAACAAGAAAAAGCGGAAACCTTCCGATCATGATCATGAGTGCACGAACTCAAACAAGTGATAAGATCTTAGGCTACGACCTAGGTGCAGATGATTATGTGGAAAAACCTTTCCCAATGGCTCTATTGCTCGCTAAAATCAAAGCCTTATTAAGACGTGGATATGATATGAAAGAAGAGCTTCGATGCCTTGTAGATGGATCACTTACGGTTGACCTCATCAAACGTACTGTACGAATCCATAATAACTTGATTTCCTTATCCGTGAAAGAATATGAGCTGTTGGTATTATTGATGAAGCATCGTCATACCACCTTAAATAAAGAGTATATCTTTTCCATGATATGGACCGATGCGTCTGAAAGTGAATTATCCACTCTTACCACTCATATCAATACGCTTCGTGAAAAAATAGAAAAGGACCCCAGACATCCTCAACGTATCATAACAGTCTGGGGGATCGGTTATCGTTATGAAGGCTTGGAATAAACGATTTGCTGTTTGTATATGCTTTCTTTTGATAATGATGGGATATACAAATTTCATCTTGGATCGTATACAAAAAGAAACATGGTCTAATGATCAACTCATCGATATCAATCGTATGTATCAAATGCTTCAACAAGGTACAAGTATAGATAAATTCAATCAAGATACGATAGAAATCAAGTTAATAGATCAAAAGGATCTAGATTTAAATATTTATCTTAATCAATCTAAAAAACGTACTGTATTATTGCCCGTAAACAATCATCAATTTTATCAATTTACCTATGAAATCAAACGCATCCCTTCATCCTTTATCTGGTCCATCAATATCATCTTTTTATTACTATTGCTACTATTATGCTTTGTATTTTTCTATATTAGAAACCAAATCATTCTCCCCTTCCACCAAATGGAAGAGATGGCGGAAGCATTAAAAAACAGAAATTATACCTTTGAGCTCCCTGAACAAAAAAGTCGATATTTCGGTAAATTTGTTTGGGCCATTGATTTATTGAAAGAAGAGCTTCGATATCATGAAGAAAAAGAATTGCAATTGATGAAAGAAAAGAAAACAATGATTGCCTCATTATCACATGATATCAAAACACCATTGGCTAATATTCGATTATACACTGATGCTTTAAAAGAACACTTATATACCGAACAACAAATCGAAGAACGTATTTATGAGCATTGTGATAAGATCGATCAATATATCAAAGATATCATAAACACCAGTCAAGAAGATTTATTTGACTTCAATGTAACAATGCAAGAAGTGTATTTACATGATGTTTTCGATATCTTAAACAAAGTCAAAGAACGTATGGAACTTGCTCGTATTTCCTATGAGCAACACCTTTGTAAGGATGGATTGATTTATACAGATCTTCCCAGATTGACAGAGGTGATTCATAATGTGATCGATAATGCGATAAAATATGGAGATGGTAAGTGGATCCATGTCTTGTTTTACGAAGAAGATCATCGTCATATTCTAAAAATCACAAACTCTGGAATGCCAATCGATGTCAAGGATACCAATGCTATTTTTCAAAGCTTTTATCGGGGATCCAATGTTGAACATCAAAAAGGAAATGGTTTGGGATTATATATTTGTAAACAGCTTATGAAACAAATGGATGGGGATATTTTTTTAACACAAGAGAATGATTGTGTCAGCTTTCATTTAGTATTAGGCACAGTATAGACGGCTAGATCAAAACTTCTATATTTATTTAAAGGGAGAAACTCCCTTTTTCTATATCAAGCAGAAAAGCACAGACTCTTTAACTAAGTCCATGCTTTTTCATCGTTCATGATTATTCTAAACATCTCATTTACCAAGTAACTCCAATATCTGAGGCCTTAAGCTTTCCTCTACTTCTAGTAAATCTAGAGCATCATCAATACTCATAGGCTTCATCTTCATGATTGCTTTTACACTATAAAGAATACCTTTTCTTTCGCCTATAGCAATTCCTTCTTCTAAAATCCCTTGACTCAAATTACACATATTCTCAACCTTCTCATCTAATGTCTGTGTCATCTTTACTCCATATTTTTTTCAGCTACCAATTGATTATTCAAATCTAGTAGACCATATTCATATAACTTTATACATTATTTATACAAGAAGGCACTGAAATCAGTGCTTTAACAAACTAGCTTTTTTTCATTGAGCAACTCTAATATCTGAGGTCTTAAGCTTTTCTCTACTTCTAGTAAATCTAGAGCATCATCAACACTCATAGGCTTCATCTTCATGATTGCTTTTACACTATAAAGAATTCCTTCAAGAATACCTTCTTTTTTTCCAATAAGAATTCCTTCTTCTAAGATTCCTTGACTTAAATTACACATTCTT